>JAJDCT010000320.1 GCA_029260695.1 Phycisphaeraceae bacterium | reverse complement strand
CGGAGCGCGCTGTGCCACTGACTCTGACCCGCGAGTGTTGCGGGGCTGCCAGTGGGTCCGTAAGTGTCACGCCGACGAGTTGCCACAATTGGTCAATATCCTGTTTGGTCAGATGAGCCTGGTGGGCCCGCGGCCTGAGAGGCCGGAGATCATCGAGGAGCTGCGTGACGACATGCCTGGGATCGAGCGTCGCTTGGCGGCTGCACCCGGGCTGACGGGTCTGGCCCAGGTCCGTAACGGATACAGCAACGACCTCGCCGGGATGAGAAGGAAACTGGCTTATGACTTGCGCTACCTGCGTAGCCGCAGTCTTGTACGAGATATGACTTTGATCCTCAAGACGATCCCGAGGGTCTGGGACCCCACGGCGTGCTGACGCCACAGTCCCGAATGACCACTAGGAGCCTGCCGATGCAACGACGCATGGCCGAATATCATGGCCCGATCAAAACGCTAGTGGTGATGTTCTGCGCGTTGATTGCGAGTGGTTGCGCCAAGACCTTCACCGACTACAGCTCTTTTATCGCCGAACCTCGTCCGGTGGTGACCGCGACCGACTACCGCATGTCTCCGCCCGATGTTGTGCAGATCTACTCCAAGCGGGTCCGCGAGATCAACGGGCACAGCGAGACGATCAGCCCCGACGGGAAACTGACGTTGCCGCTGCTTGGCAGGGTCTTCGTGGCGGGTAAGACCTCCGAGGAAGTCACAGCCGAGCTGGAGCTGTTGGCTCAGGAATACTACGAAGACGCGGACGTGAGTGTCCGAATCGTGGGCTACCGCAGCAAGAAGATTTTCGTGTTTGGTGAGGTCGGCCGACCTGGCCCCTACAACTACGACGGTGCGAACACCATCCTTGAGACACTCGCACAGGCGCATCCGACACGGCTGGCGGACCCGACGAAGATCCAAGTCCTTCGGCCTAACGCGGACGGTGAGATGATCCGCAGGATGACCGTGGACCTGAACAAGATGGTTAAGGAAGGCGACACCCTGCTGGACGCGGTGATGGAAGAGGGAGACATCATCTACGTCCCGCCGACACCACTGGCAGCGGTGGCGCTTGGGTTCCAGCAACTGCTGCTGCCGTTCCAACCGATCGCCCAGACAGTCGCCGGCCCGGCTGACATCCAATACGAAGCGAGGGGCACCTCGAACTACGGCCCGAATGACACTGAGTAATACGTTTAATCAAGATACCAAGATATGAGTCAGAAGAACGTCCAACAAAATGCTGTGCTTGAGCTTTGGGAGATGCTGCTGCGGTACCGCTGGCGGTTCATACTCCCGGCGTTCGCGGTGACTTTGGGTGTGCTGGGGATGAGCCTTCTGCTGCCCCGCAAGTACAAATCCGAGGCGATGTTCGAGCGGACCACCGACATGGTCCTCACCGAGATGACCGCCAAGGGCGCGACGCGTAACTTCCAAGACCCACGGAATTCGCTGGTCGAGGAGATCACCGGGCACCGGGCGGTCGACGAGCTGATCGCACAGATCCAGCCAGAGCTCCAGAAGATGGGCGTGATTCACAGCGAGCTGGACCGGCAGGTTCTGCGGACTAACATTGTCAGGGGCACGATCGTTCACTGGGACATCGCCAGCGGTGCACTGGACCGGGTCCGTGTCGAATACGTCAGCCCCAATCCACGGGTAGCTAAGCTGGTCGTCAACGGGCTGGTCCGTAATTACATCAAACGGACGCAAGACACGATGGACCTGCGGCTCAAAGAGTCCGCCGAGTTCTTCAAGCATGAGGTCGCCAACAACCGTACGACCATCGATGAATTGGAAACACGGCTGCTTGAATTCGAGATCAACAACGGCGATCTGCTCCCGGAAAGCGCTAACAGCGTGCAGGAGCGCTTAGGCGCCCGCGAGACCGAGCTTCAGGACGTGATCGCCCAACGTGACGCGGCGATCGTTCGTGCCAAGAACCTCAAAGATGCGATCGCCCAGACACCTGCGACCATCCCCGAGAGGATCACCGCACCCAACCCAGAGCTGGCACGGCTAAACGTCAAATACAGCACGCTTTCCGAGGAATTGTCTCACTCCACGAATGTGTTGAAGATGAAGCCGGCTCACCCCGACATGGTCACGCTTCAACAGCGGGTAGACGATCTCCAGGCAGTCATCGACAAGACCGACAAAACTATCGTCGCCCAGGAACAGCACAAGGCCAACCCCAAACTCGCCGAGTTAGAACTGCAGTACACGCAGGCGGTCGGTGAGCAGGAAGCCCTGACGCGTCAGATCGAAGTCGTCGGCGACCAGGTCAAAACGATGGCTGATCAGACCGGGGACATGTTCCCCGTACGCAGCGACTACAGGAAACTCAACCGCCAGGTCGATCAGGCGCAGCGTCAGTTGGCGTTCTGGGAAGACAACCTCCGCCGTGTGGACATGACCCTGGCAGCCGAGACAGGCAACCGCGGCATCCAACTCGACTTCGTCAAGCCGGGCGGGGTCGGCGCTAAACCGGTATCACCCAATGTCGCGCAGGTGCTGATGGCGGCGATCGGGCTTGGGCTGATGGCCGGAGCTTTGAGTGTCTTCTTCGCGCACCGCACGGATGAGTCATTCGCTTCGGGAGCCGAGTTGTCGCAGGCATTTGATCTGCCTCTGCTGGGAACCGTCAGTGAGCTGATCAGCCGCCAGCACCGCAAGGTACGTCGCGTGCGTAACATGATCCTCTACCCGACCAACGCGATATTGATGGCTGCGGCTCTGATCGCGATGGCCGCGCTGCTTTACTTGGATCTGGAGAAGCCGGACATGCTGGCGGGGCTCAAGGCCAAGGCATCCTGGGTCTTTGAGCTGCCCTCCGCTGAGGCTTCGGAAGACATAACGACCGGCCCGGAACAGGTGGATTAGAAGATGTACGACACGTACTACAACTTCACGACACTCCCGTTTGAGAACACGCCCAATCCGCGTTTCTTCTACGCAAGCGAGCAGCACCGCGAGGCGCTGGCGGCGATCGAGTACACGATCCGGATGCGCAAGGGCATTGTCCTTGTCACCGGGAACATCGGGTCGGGCAAGACCACCGTCGGGCGCACCATGCTTCAACGCTGCGGCAAGGACGCCACCATTGTGCAGCTGGTTCACGGCCACCGCACGGGCTCGGAGCTGACCCGGCATGTGCTACGGTCGCTGGATGTCCCGATCAAGGACGGTGACGACCACGCCCGCCTGATGGAAAGACTCGAGGCCTACCTCCGCAGCCAGTCCGAGGTCAGCCGCCCCGTCGTGTTGTTTGTCGACGAGGCTCAGACGCTGTCGACCGAGGCGCTCGAAGAGTTGCGGCTGATCAGCAACTTCGACACGAATACAACCAAGCTGCTTCAGCTTGTACTGGTCGGGCAGCCTGAGTTGCGAGAGCAGATCTCCTCGCCGAGGCTGAGCGCATTACGGCAACGCATCGTGATGGCAAAGCAGCTCCGCCCGTTGAGTATCCAGGACACCGCGAGGTACATCGCACACCGTCTAAGAGCGGGCAGCAGAGATCCCAAGCACGTGGCTGTAAGTTTCAGCGGTGAAGCGATCGCGGCTATGTATGACGCGAGCGAGGGCACGCCCCGGCTGATCAATGTGATCTGTGACAACTGCCTTCTGCTTGGGTTTGTCAAGGAGCAGCGCCGCATCACACCGACGATGGTCCGCCAGGTGCTTGATGACATGGTGCCCAGCTTCGGAGAAACGGACGCGATCCAGGAAAGTGAAACGCGACTTAGTCTCGCGGGTTGAGGTACATACGAATGGGATATGTTTTTGACGCCATGAATCGGCCCGACGACGAGAACCGCCCTGAAAAGGACGGCCAGGAGTCGTTGACGCCGCCCCCAGCCGAGACCGAACCGGTCGTGGGCGATGACACGGACGAATCCCCCGTCACGGCAGAGTCGACAGACAGCAGCGTCAATCCAGAAACACCCGACGAGGGTGCCGCCGTCTACAATTTCGATGAAGCCCGCAACGGCATGCCGCCGCAACAGGCACCCCCGATTAATATTACCCCCGCAAACGAGCACCCAGTCGGCGCCCCCCCCGCCATCAACGAAGACGACGGTGGCGCACCGCCGCCTCAGTCTGATGCCACGGGCGTGCCGTTGCGTATCACTTCCAAGTGGGCTCAGGAGCTTGACGACCGCCTGGTCGCGCTGACCGAGCCGTCCTCGCAATTGGCCGAGGAATACCGCGCGATCCGAACCACGATGCTGGCGCGTTGGGAACACAAAAGAAATCTGGTGCACACCATCACCAGTGCCACGCCGCAAGAAGGCAAGACGATCACAAGCCTGAACCTTGGCCTGATCATGGCCGAACTGCGCAACCGCAAGACGATCGTGCTGGAGGCGGACCTTCGGCTACCGACCTTCAACAAGCTGCTGCATTTGGATGAATCCAAGGGGATGATCGGGTACCTGCGTGGCGAAGCCAGCCTTAGCGAGGTGATTCAAGAGATGGAGGGCAACGCCCTGCACATCATCACCGCGGGTAGCCGAGCCAGCAACGACGCGGTGCAGTTGTTGAGCAACCAACGCATGGTGAACCTGCTCAAGGTCCTGCGTTCAAAGTACGACCATGTGATCATTGACACCCCGCCGGTCATTGAGCTGGCGGACGCGGGGATCCTCGGGGGTCTCAGCGACGAAGTAATGCTTATCGCCAGGATCAGCCGGACGCCCAAGCCGTTGATCGAGCAGGCGCTGCGTGCATTACGGAGCTACAACGCGCCGGTCGCGGGCGTGATCGCCACCGACCAGGAGCGTGGCAAGAACCGATACCACTACTACCGTTACGGGTACCGATACCGGTACCGTTACTACGCCAAGCGTGCGGCCTGACCGACGAGACACAAGGGTCCAACCACAGCAAGGAAAAACGATGAAGATTAGCGCTAGCCCGAAGCAGGCAGGTAGCGCGGCGACGGGGCGGAGCGGGTGAGGGAAAGCCGGGGGAAGCCGGGGGGAGCGGGCCGGTGCCGGATACCGGCGATTATGGACGCCATGAACGGGGCGGAGTGGAGAAAGTGGCCCGGCAATGAGCCGGCATGGGAAACGAGATGCGGTTAGATACTTCACAAAGCCAACCGTCGCTGCTGATGCTAAGCGACTGTTTCCCCGATCCGGATGGGGCTAGCCGGGCTGCGCGTGCGTGGCGGCTGTTGTGTTGTGCGGCGTCGACGCATCAGGTGTACCTGTCCGCTGATGCGGGCCGGCCTGTTAATCTCGATCAGTGGAGGCGTGTGGCGGATCTTGCCAGGCGCGTTCATCTCGAATCGCGCAGGCCACGTTTGTTCAGACCATCGCGTATCCATCAAGGCGCGGGTGTGTGGGCAAGGCAGCGCCGCTTCGACGTGCTGCTTGTGACTTCGTCTCGTGTCTGGCCGGGTATCGGTCTGGTCGATGCGGGTCTTCGTCTGTGTGATTTCTCCCAAGACAAGGATCGTGCTGGGCAAGGCATCGTTGAGCAGGCCGGCCTGTTGAGACGCCTGGTCTGGCCGACTTTGGGGCGTAGCTCCAGTCGGGTTGAAGGCGCGATGAAGGTGTCTGAGGTTATCGCAGAATGTGACCACCCGTTGGTTGCCCTGGCTGAGCAAGTCAGTGGCTTGCCGGCGGGCCAGTCGCGGGCGGTCACCGTGCAAGAATCGGGCCCGATGGATTCCTGGGCCCAGTTGTTCCAGGAAGGCCAGACGCTATCTGAATTTGTGGCGCCCGAGGTCACGGTCATGCCTATCCATCCGGTCCCGTCACGCAAGGCGGCCTGACGGCTCATCACAGAACATCATAATTGCAAGCGCGATGCGCCCGGCCTACCATCGGGGTATGCCACCTAAACCGGTGTTCAAATCGCCCCGCGTTCAGTCCGTGGCCGTTGCCGGCCTGATGGGATTGGTGTTGTTAGGCGCGACGGGGCTGGCGTACCTTCAAGCGGGCGATGGGCCGGCGTATCTCAACACCCCGATCAGCCGTGTGCATCAATTGGCGCAACCCACGCCGGAGAATAGCAACAGCGTCGTCGCATTTGACCTCCCCGACGGTTGGGACATGCCCGAGCATGACCAGAGCAACGTGGTGCTCACCGATCCCGATAGACCCGACCGCCAACTCACCCTGGTCACCATAAGCCTCAGCGACCAGGCCACGCCTGCGCAGATGATCTACCGGTTTGTGAAGCATCACCCGGACCCATCGGTACGTGCAACGCTCAGGCCTGCCGCAGAACCCTTTGGGTTTTCGTTGGCGGACACGGGGCTGTTAGGTGCACAGTTCATAGGGACGAGCACCGACGAACAAGACCGAGTTCGGCAGCATCTGTTTGCCTGCCTGACACCCAACGGGCAACAATACTGGCTTATATACATAACCGACGCGGCCGGGCCCGATGCGGATGCGGTTGAATCCCTAGGTGCCAACGCCAGGCTGCTGCAAGCGGTCTACCGGTCGGCACGAGTGGCCAAAGAATGATCCTCAGTCGGTGGAGAAAGGACCGTAGATGAACGTGCCGCGCATCTTATGTACCTGCATGTTGCTGGGGGTGTTCCTGTTACCCGGGCAGACGTACGGGCAGGCCGCCGAGGGCGAAGCTGAGCCGATCCGGTGGAGTGAGCAGGCCTACGGGATGTCGCTTGAGGTACCGGCAGGCTCTGGTCAGGTGGAGCAGACCGACGACGGGGCGCTGGTCAAGTTCCTTACACAGGACCCCTCAACGATCAGCGTATATATACGCCGGAGCCAGACAGACCTGAACCTCCCGGGCGTGAAAGACAAGGCGATCGGCGAGTTTGGTTTTATCTACCCATCCGCGGTGACGTTGGCGCAGGACAGCGAACCGGTCACGGTCGCCACCCGCGCGGGGCTTGGGCTGTTCATGCTGGTCCCGGATGACAAAGAAAGCGACTGGGTATTCGGGCAGGTATATACGTTGATCGACCCGACGACCCTGGCGATCTTCCAACTCGATTGCGATGCCAGCGATTTTGATGCGGCGAATCAAACGTTCCAGGCCATGATCCGTAGCGTGAGATTGGCGGACCCTATTGAGCTTGACCGGGTCAGAACCAAACGGATCGATGCGGGCCGGGCGTGGCTGGAGTCGATCAAGTCCGAGCAGGTTAAATCAGCGTTGATCCCCGAGCAGTGGCTGCGCATTACCCAGGGCGGCGAAGACATCGGGTACATGCGTATCCGTCAGCATGACGAGGCCGAGCATGTCCCGCCGGGGACGGGGGTGGCCATCCGGTCGCACATCGTTGAGGGCACCAGCGCCTACGACGCGGAGGGCAAATTTTTCGAGGCCGACGACCGCTCGGTTGAGTTCTGGACGATCACCACCACACTGAGAACACCCCAGGAGAGCCCGCACCACCCCACCGCCCCACCGCAGCCGACGACCCGGGACTGGCGGCAGACCGGGCTGCGTGACGGCAACGCGATGGAAGTCTCACAGGAGACGCCTTCGAGCATCAAGAAGCTGCCCTGGAAAATCCCGCCGTATGTTTACCTGTCGCAGGTCAATCAGTACGTCATGCCTGCGCTGTTCCCCCACAGCGAACCGACGGAGTTGGCGTTCTACGGGTTCCATCAGAACACGCAGAAACTCTCACTGCGTACCTACCGCATCGAACCACTGCCCGGCGGCTCGTACCGGGTGTACGAGCGCCCGACACCGGACCGCGCGGAACAGGTCCAGACGTACAGCCCCACGGGGAGGCTGATCGAGCGGCGTATGCCGGATGGCCGGGTATACCTCGCGACGACGCCGCAGGAGTTGAAGCGGATATGGGGGGCGTTGTAGGGGTGGCGGTATACATAAAAACTCAGACGTTAAACGTAAGCGTGAAAAAGTATGCCCACATGTCATTCGCAAATGGTCACGCTTACGTTTGAGTGGGTATCATGAAGGGGGATATCGAGCCCACTGGGAGATGTTTGCGTTTTGGATATTACTCTTGAATTACCTGTCGGGGAGCCGCGAGTCGGGGTGACCGGGCCGGCGGAGCGGAATCTTAAGATTATCCGTGAGACTTTGGGTGTCCATATCACGGCGCGTAACGGGACGCTGACGATCAGCGGAGACGATACGGCGGTCGGTCAGGCGTCTCGGATCCTGGAACGTTTGACGGACGCGGCGGTGCGTGATGAGCCGATGAGCCGTAAGCAACTGGTCGATGCGATCGCCGCTGTAGCGAGCATGCCGAACGCCGGGGCCGCTGTCGCAGCGGGCGGTGTGGTCGGGCAGGCTGCGCACGATGTGGTCCATGGCATGGACGTCTATCTGCCGGACAAGCGGGTCAAGGCGATGACGGGCGGGCAGCGGGCCTACCTGGAGGCGATTTTTGAGAACGACCTGACGTTCTGCTCGGGGCCTGCGGGGACGGGCAAGACGTACCTGGCGGTGGCGGCGGCGGTGTCGATGCTCAAGCGCGGGCAGGTGCGGAAAC
>JAJDCT010000319.1 GCA_029260695.1 Phycisphaeraceae bacterium | reverse complement strand
CCGCCGACGTGCTCGACGGCCTTCTGCACGCTGCGCAGGTTCCCCATGCGGTAGTCGATGATTGCGATGCGAGAAGGATCAGCCATGGCCGTTCACTGAGGCGGCCGGTAGAGCCGCGGATGAAAAACCGCGGAGAGGCTCCGCGGTGGTGGGGTTGCTTTACAGGGATGTATGCGGGTCTTGAACCTACTCCCTGAGCACGACGACGATCTGGACGCGTCGGCTTTTCTCTTTGCTTTCTTGTGCACGGGCTTCACCGAAGCCGGCGGCGTACATGTTGTCCGATGCGATGCCTTGGGATTGAAGCTGACGGTGCACGGCGGCGGCGCGTTGCAGGCTCAATTCGAGGTTGTCTTTCCACTTGCTCTTGCGGATCGGGTCGGAGTCTGTGTAACCCTCGACACGGATCGTGTTGCCGGGGTATTCGTTCTTGATGACGCCGGCGACCTGGTTGAGCGTGCTCTTGGCGGAGCCCTTCAGGTCGACCTTGCCCGAGGCGAAGAGGATGTCGCCCTGCACGCGGACGGTGACGGTCCCGCCATCGGAGTAGGCATCGACGCCGGCGATGTTGTCGAACGCGGTGCCGCCGCCGACGCTTGCGATGGGTTGCGAGGCCAACTGAGCGCGGAGGCTTTCGATCTCGCTAAGCAAGGCCGATGAATCGCCCTGTCCCCCGCTAAGCGCGGCGCGGGCGCGATCCAGTTCTTCCTGGAGTTCCTGGTTCTGCACATACAGTGCATCACGTTCCATCTTCAGCCGGTTCTGACAACCGGAGAGTGTGAATAATCCGACCACTGCCAACAGGCACAGCATCATCATCCGTGTACGATCGCCGTTCATGACTTCCCTTTCGCTAGCGTGTTTCCTGATCGTCCGCCGGTGGGCCGGCTTCATCCCCCAATAATCTCCTGGCAACGCCCCGAATCCCCCCGGCTCCATCTATATCTAGGCCAGGAAGAGGATATCAAAAATCTTCGTCAACGGCCTGAGGAAGTCCATGATCGGCTCGCGGAAGATCATGACCACGACCGCCGCGCCCGCCAGGTAGGGGCCGTAGGGGATCGGCTGGAACCGCTTTTTCATCAGGGCCGACAGCCCGAACATCAGCATCGCGGCCGCAAGACCGAAGAATGGGGCGATGAAGAAGACCGGGACCGACTCGCCGGGGCCCAGGACCGCCCCGATCGCCGCCAGCAGGTGGACGTCACCCAGCCCCATCGCCTCTTTGCCAAACGCCAGCGAACCGAGGATCCTCGTCATCCAGACCAGGCCGGCCCCGACTAAGTATCCAAAACCAGCCCCACCCAGAGCCAGCACCCACGAAGGCCAATTCGCCGACCCGGCAGGCCCCAGCCAGATACCGATCAACATCCCCGCCACCGGCAGCGCCAGGAAGGCCAGTTCCTTGATGACCTCTCGCCGGGCATGGGGGTAGTGGAACCACTGCACCGGTTCCCCCGGTCCGTCTTCGTCTTTTGAATCCGTGCCGTGTTTGGCCAGGTGGGCTTCGTAAAGTACTTCGTAGTCCGCGAAGCTCAACGGCAGAATCTTAAATTTCAGTAACAGCAAGGCCAGGCCCACCCCAATCAGTCCGCCGGCCGCGCCGCATGTGCCCTTGGGTGGAGAGATTGGTAGCAATCCGATCACCAAGGGTGTCGTGCCGTACCACACCGCGGCAGGCAACACGACCGCCGCTACCAGTGTGATGGTCCAGGGGATCGACCTTGGAATGATGAACAGCTTCGCGTCGATCACCGTTGAGGCGAACAGCCCGGCCAGCAGCAGCAGGTGGACGACGAACACCGGCCAGGTCTGACTTAAGCCCGGGTGGAAGAACTGTGACCGGAGCGGGGCAGTCCCAAACGGCTGCATGTAATACGCCCAGAACAGCCCCATGAACATCAGCGCCGTGAGCGCCTCAACCATCGGGTATTGGAAACTGATCGGCGCTTTGCAGTACCGACACTTGCCACGAAGCCAGAACCAGGCCAGCACCGGCACGTTGTCGTACCACGCCAGATCGTGGCTACAGGATGGGCAACGTGAACCCGGGGTGATCAGGCTTTTGCCCTCAGGCAGCCTGTAAATCACCACATTCAGGAAGCTGCCGATGCAACCGCCATAGAGTGCGACCGAGATAAGCCAGAACCAGTTGGGCAAGTGAGTTGGAGGTTAAGGGTTGGGTGTTAGAGGCAGCCGTTTGCGGTTTAGCAGTTCAACCGGCTACTCAGTCACAACGGCACGCCGACCTAACTTTCATCGGCAACCTAGCCTGTTTCCCCTTGGTTTTCCCCGTCATCCACATTCAGCCCCCCGCCAGGCCCGGCAGACAGCTCCGTGATCTTTTGCTCAGCCCCGTCCAGGACCGCCCGGCAACGCTTGATCAACGCCGTCCCCTGCTCGTAACGCTTGAGCGATTCCTCCAACCCGATCTCGCCGGACTCGATCTGATCGATCAATTCTTCGAGCCGGCCTAAGGCCTCCTCGAAGCTCAGTTTCTCAGGGTTAATTGCTCGTTTTGCCATGCGGGGTCTGGGAACATCCGGGGGGCATCCGGGGTTATCCGGGTGATTTCCGGGGGTCAGTGTATAGGATTCACCCCGGGCTGTCGGCCTCGAAAAGCCCCGGCCCGGGGTCGGGTTTCTTGGCCCGCTTGCTCACGCTTCTGCGTTTTGTCCGTTCAGGCAAAGCGGTGTCGGGCGATCCCCCTTCGACGATGGACACGACCCGCCCATCAGACAGGACCGTCGTGATCTTTTGCCCAGCCCCAGCGTCCGCGGTGTGACGAAGCACCTTCCCGTCGGGGCCCAGTGTGTACGAGTAGCCGCGGTCCAGCACGTTGCCAGGATTAACCGCGCCGAGCTGCCGGGTCAGGGCGTCCAGCCGTGACGTGTCCACAGCCAGTCGGCGGGGCATCGCCACCCGCACCCGGCGGACGGTTTCGTCGAGCCTTTGGGCGCTCTGTTCGATCAGCCGCTGGGGGTTTCGGAACAGCGTGTGCCTGGACGCCGAAGCCAGCCGTTGGCCCGCGTGATCCACGTGCCGCCGCACCGTTACCGCCAGCCGTTGGCTAAGCTGGTGGACCTGGTGCTGCAACGTTTCGCTTTCCGGGACCAGGGTCATCGCCGCCTGGGTCGGAGTGGCACAACGAATGTCTGCGACCAGTTCTGCGACCGTTGTGTCTGTCTCGTGTCCGATCGCCGCAACGACCGGGAGCCGACACCGGTAGACAGCATCGGCGACGACTCGCTCATTAAACGCCCACAGGTCTTCGATCGACCCGCCGCCGCGCGTCAGGATCACCGCATCGATCCCGAGTTTTTCGCCGTGTTTAGACAGCCGACCAAGCGCCTCGGCGATCTCCCCAGCCGCCTGCTCACCCTGGACACGCACATCGTAAAGATACAGCCGGCACCCGGGCCAACGCTGCGCCACGGTGTTGATCACATCCTGTAACGCGGCGGCGCTCCGCGAGGTAACCACCGCTATCCGTGTCGGCATCGTCGGTAAAAGTTTCTTGTGTTCGGGGTCGAAGTAGCCAAGCGCACGCAGCTCTTCAATCATCGCCCGGAGCCGAAGCTCCAACGCCCCCTGGCCGACCGGTTCGATCGCATCGACGTAGAGCTGCACGCTGCCCTGTGCATCATAAAAGTCAACCCGGCCTGTGACGACGACCTGCATCCCGTCCCGCATCGGGAACCCGACCCGCCGGGCATTCGTGGCAAAGCACACGCACCGCATCGCCGCGCTGCCGTCTTTCAGGCTGAAAAACCAGTGTGTCCGGTCCGAGAGGTTGCTGACCTCCCCGACCACCCGGACCTTCCTGGGGAGCCCATCCACCAACGCCCGCTTGATCCGACCGGCAAGCTCGGCCACCGTCATCGCCCGGTCGCTGCGGGGCGGATCGCCGTCAGGGGAATCGGTATCAAAGGGCAGTCGTGCCATGCCGGCATCCTAGCCTCAATTAGGGGCAAGTTCTGTAGAGATCACGAGGCGGTGTCGCTCAGCAGCGAACCCTCAAGCCGTTTCTTCTTCGATTAACTCAAGCAGCGTCCCGCGCAGCCGTGTCGTCATGGTGCCCGCCTTGCCGTCGCCGACCTGTGATTTCTCCACACGGCTCACCGGCAGTACCCGCCAACTGGAATTAGTCAGGAAGACCTCGTCGGCCTCAAGCAGGTCGTCGATCCCCAACATCCGTCGATGTACCGGGATGCCCAGGCCCTCCGCCAGCTCGATGATCGCCGCTCGGGTCACGCCCGGCAGTACCGGCGCAGGCAGGCTCTTGTCGACTTCCTCATCTCTTGCGATCGGTGTCAGTAGCTCGCCATCCTTCACAATGAACAGGTTGCTGATCGCTCCGCTCGCCAGGTGGTTGGTGATGTTCAACCAGATCGCCTCACCCGCGCCGGCGCTGGCGGCCTGGCGCAGTGTCCGCAATCGGCCCCAGTAATTCAGCGTCTTGTGGCCGGCCATGGCATCAAACGGATTGGCCCCCGGCGGGGCGATCATCACCGTGATCCCCTCGTCGAAATATTTCGGGTCGTACTGGGTTGGCTCGGTCGGCTGGATCAACACCATCCCGGTCGGGGTTGATGCACTGGCCCCGCCGGGCTGCTGGGGCGAGGAGCCGGGGGAGCCGGGGGAACCGGGGGTGACCGTCAGACGGATGCGGGCTTGATCTATCTGGTTGTGGTCGATCGTGATCTGGACCGCCTGGGCCAGTGCCTCGACGTCCAGATCCGGGCTGAGGCCCAATTGGGTCGCCGAGGTCGCCAGCCGTTGGAGGTGATGAGTTAGTCGGAACACCCGGCCGTGGTGGGCGGACATTGTCTCGAAAAGCCCCACAGCGTGCTGAAAACCGGCATCCTCGACCGGTATCAGTGCCTGCTCGGGGGGTAGCATCTTGCCGTTAAGGAATACGTCCATGGGGAATTTGGGGGCTGGGGTATGGGGTCTTGGGTCTGGCCCGAGTCAGATCGGGTACCGAGGGGTTAGCTAGTTTGGTCTGTCGGTCTAATATACCGTCTTGCCGGCCTCTGGCAGGGATCGTATACTACTCGGCTCGACTGGATAGGCCTACCGCCCATATCCAGGCCCTAGACCCCGGACCTTAGACCCCCGACCCCGGACCCTCGCCATGAAAAAAGGCATCCACCCTGAATACCGCCCGGTCGTCTTCCAGGACGTCTCGGCTGACTTTGCCTTCCTGACCCGTTCCACGGTCAAGAGCTCCGCAACCATTAAGTGGGAGGACGGCAAGGAGTACCCGCTGGTCAAGGTAGATATCTCCAGCGCCAGCCACCCGTTCTTCACCGGCAAGCAGAAGTTCGTCGACACCGCCGGCCGGGTCGAGAAGTTCCAGAAGAAATTCGCCGGCTCGTACTTCGGCAAGAAGAGCAGCTAGCTACCCAGCACCCAAACGCCGCAGTGCCGATGCGCTGCGGTTTTTTATGCGCGGTGGGTAGGGGCGCTATTAGTATTTAGCTATTAGCGGCTAGGAAATAGACTGACGTTTCAGTTCTGTCGCATGTCCGTGTGTCATAGCCGCGGATGAGTATCCGCGGAACCCCACGCATGTCCATGCGTGACTAATAACCTAATGTGGCAGCAGATCAGAATATACTCCAGCCTTAGCGGATCGCGTTCTAACTCCTATCTCCTAACTCCTAACTCTTAACCCCTAATCCCCACTTACCCATGGCCCCCGACACCACTAACTTGACTGCCAAACTCGACGAGCTGGCTGCGCAATTCGACGGGATCGAGGCGCAGCTTCAGGACCCGGCGGTGGTCAGCGATCATGAGAAGGTGCGGTCGTTGAGCGTTAAGCGGGCGGTGTTGTCAAAGCTGGTGGAGCGCTACCGCAAGTGGCAGGCGTTGGTTGGTCAGGCCCAGGAACACGAGCAGATCATCGTCGAGGCAGAGGATGCCGAGTTGGTCGAGCTTGCCCGATCGGAGCTGCCGGAGCTTAAAACACAGGCCGAATCGCTGCTGGAAGAGATCTCCAACGAATTGGTGACGGCCGATGACCAATCGATCGGCGCGGTGATTTTGGAGGTGCGTGCCGGGACCGGCGGGGATGAGGCGGCACTTTGGGCGGGCGACCTGCTTGAGATGTATCAGGAGTACGCGGCCAAGCGGCGCTGGAAATTCGATGTGATGGACTTCTCACCCGGCGATCAGGGCGGGGTCCGTAGCGCGGTTGTGAGCGTCAAGGGTGAGGCGGTCTGGCAGGGGATGGGTTACGAAGGCGGGGTGCATTGTGTCAAGCGTGTGCCGGCGACCGAGACGCAGGGCCGGGTCCATACCTCGACCGCGACCGTTGCCGTTCTCCCCGAGCCCGAGGCGTTGGAACTGAAGCTTAACGAAGCCGACGTGGACATCCATGTGACCACCGCGCAGGGCCCCGGCGGGCAGAACGTGAACAAGGTCGCCACGGCCGTACACATGATCCACAAGCCCACCGGCATCGAGGTGCGGATGCAGGAGTCCAAGAGCCAGCACCAGAACCGCGAGAAGGCCTGGCAGTTGCTGCGGGCCCGGCTGCATGCGCTCCAGCAGCGTGAGAAGGATAACGAACGTGCCCAGCAGAGGTCTGAGATGATCGGGTCCGGCGGGCGGAGCGAGCGCGTGCGGACCTACCGGTACAAGGAAAACATGGTCGTTGACCACCGGGTATCCCAGAACGCAAACCTCCAGTCCGTGCTGACCGGGGATCTTGAAGGGCTGGTCCAAGCCCTGATCGCCCAGGACCGAGCCCAACGCCTGGCGGCCCTCTGACCCCGGACACCACCCGGACTTCACCCGGAGATTACCCGGATCACCCCGTGAAACCCTCGACTCATACCTCGAGAGGCCCTCGGATTACCCACGGTTCGCCCCCGTATTTTCGCGGTGTGTGAGTCGATAGATAATGCTCACCGTCTCAGCCCCAAACACCCGATAACCAAGGTGTGAACAGGGCCCGATTGCATCAATCCGCTTGTCTTGTGGGGTTGTCCCTAGCTATGGCGTGGGTGTGTCTGGCCGAGCCGGTGTCGGCGCAGACCGGGCTGATCCGACCACGGCGGCAGGTCCGTCTGTTCGACTTCGAGGAGCCGGACAACTACGAATCACTGCCCAAGAACTGGTTCGTCATCGGCCGACCCGCAGAGACTTCCGACAGCCACTTCTTCCGTGAGCCGTTGCACCATGAGCTGATGGAGCGGCCGGGGTACCCTTCGTTCACGCAGGTCCGTTTCGATGGCAGCCATACCGTGTCCGGCAAACGCAGCCTGTACCTGGGTCTTAATGGTGGCAGTGCCGGAGCGTTTCTTGAAGTCGGTGCCATTCCCGCCGTGCCGCATAGTGACTACCTGATCACCGCAGTGGTCCGTACCGAATCTCTGTTGCGTTCGTCGGCGTATCTGTCGGCTTACTTCGTGGACCACGAGGGCAATCGCATCGAGACCAGCGTTACGCAGACACGTCCGGTCAATACGCTAGGCGAGTGGACGCAGATCGCGATCAAGCTCCGTGGTGACACCCAGGGCGCGGTGTGGATCGGACTTGAGGCCGACATCCGTCAGCCCAAGCGGCAGCGTGACGATTTGCTTGGAGAACAGCGAGTGTTGCTTAAAGACGTGCGAGGCGCGGCGTGGTTTGACGACATCGCCGTCTGGCAGCTCCCACGGGTCGAGGTCTCCACCCAGAGCAAGGTCAACATCGTGCGTGGCCCGGACAATCCGCGTCTGCCTGTCACCGTCCGCGACCTGACCGGCCAGAGCCTTTCCGTCGAGTTGACGGCTTACGATCATACGCTGCGGCCCGCAGCCCACACACGGCATGAGTTAGGGCCCGGAGCGCCGAGGCACTGGACCTGGGAGCCTGACCTCCCGGCTTACGGCTGGTACCTCGTGGACATGCGGGTGCGGGATCAGGCGCAGGGAGGCACATCAACTCGGGTGCCGGTCGCTAGGACATTTGGTGCATTCTTGTGGCTGCCACCGAGCCAGAACATTCACGCGCTGGATGCTCAGCGGTTTCAGATTATCGCACAGGATTTACCGCCTAAGGAGTTTAAGCTCCTGCCGGATCTATTGGAAGGTACCGGCATCCGGTCGACGGTTTTGAGCATTTGGGAACAAGAGACCACCCTTGAAAGCATCGAGGCCCGCAACGGCCAGATCGATCAGATGATGCACTGGCTTTACCTCTCCGGGCGGAGCGCGGCGCTGTCGCTGAACCCCGTGCCCCAGGCGCTGGCGGTCGCTGTGGACAGCCCGGCAGCCGACCCGGTCACGGTGCTGGGTAGCGACCGTTCTCAGTGGATCGCCTACCTGACCCCGACGCTTTTGAGCCACGGCCAGCGTGTCAGCCGCTGGTTCCTCGGGGCCAGCGATCAGGCCTACGCTTTCTATGACCGCGACCTGCCCGCCGTGACCGAAAAGGTGCAGCGGCAGTTCGAGACGCTCGCGCCAACACCCGAATTGGTCATCCCATGGCGGATCGATCAATCTCGGCGTTATGACGTATCCGATTCGCTTTACTATCTTCTAGACGTCCCGCCGGGTGTGCCCGCGGACCAGATGCCGGCGTATCTCCAACAATGGGACGACGTCAAGGACAAACTCACTTTAGTCCTGCGCGAGCCCCCAGCCGATCGGATGACGCACGCCAGGCGCGTCACCGATTTGGCGATCCGTATGCTCACCGCGTGGGAACAGGACCCCGGCGGGATCGCGGTCTCGGGGATGTGGACGACCGCGGCTCAGCGGGAGACGGCCCTGGTGCCCGACCCGTTGCTGGGGGTTTTTGCCAACATGGCGCACCAGCTCGCCGGTCGGCGCGTCATCGGTCGGCTTAGACTCGGTGGGGGGTTGCAGGTATTGATCCTGGACGGGCCGGCCGGCCCCGCGCTGGCGGCCTGGGCGCAGCTGCCCGATGCAGATCTCAGTGTTCTAAATCTGTACATGGGGGAGGCCCCCGTCGCGGTCGATGTCTGGGGCAACCAAACGCCGATCCCGCTGACCTCCGGGAAGCACCGGTTAGACGTGCCCGCGACACCGGTATTGATTACCGGGATCGACCCGAAGCTGGCGATGTTCCGTGCGGGGTTCATGATTGACGAGCCCTTTATCGAATCGACGCAAACTTTGCACGAACGAGTGTTGACGCTGACGAACCCCTGGCCGATGACGATCAGCGGTCACATGCGGATCACCGGGCCCGACGGCTGGACTTCCAGGCCCACACGGCACTTCTTCTCGGTTCCCGCGGGGCGTTCGGTGGAGCTTCCAGTGGAGTTGGCCTTCCCTGTGTCCGAGATCGCCGAGCCCAAGCAACTGACCGCCCGGTTTGAGTTCACCGCGGATGAGCCGATGAAGATTGATATGGCGCTGCCAATCGAGGTCGGGCTAAAGGATGTGACCTTCAATGCGACCGTCGCCCTGGTCCCAGGTGAAGAGCCCGGGACAGAAGACGCCACCGCCGCCGCCGTGGTGACCAACACGGGCACGGAGAAACTCTCTCTCTATATCTTCGCCAACCTCCGGGGCCATCCGATCCGCGAACGTATCATCTCCGAGTTGGACCCGGGTCAGACGGCCGTGCGACACTTTAGATTCCCCGGTGCGGGCCCAGCCCTGCGAGACAACGCGATGCGCGTTGGCGTCCGTGAAGTCGATGGCCCACGCATGCTCAACCAGCGGCTGAGCGTGGACGGCGTGGAGTAGGTCGGAGTCTCTCCCCGGCCGCCTATGGCCCCTGACTATTTCTGCTCTCCCGGCCGATGTATTGTTCGCTTTTTCCGCGCCCATTTTAGATCCTCAAAAAGAGGACATGAACGGGACTGCGCCGTCACACGACCGTCACATTGGATGACTATCTTCCTTTTGGGCAACTAAGGCACCCCAATTTAGGAAGAAACCCGAATGCTGACAGGTAAAACATGCGTGACATACCCATATGTGACCCCTGTATTTGCGGGGTGTGTGGCTCTGGTCGCCGCCACACAGGCGGCCGATGCATCTGCGCTTGGCTTCAACATCACGCCGGGGCCGGGCCTGGTGGCGATGCAGTCGGGTACATTC
>JAJDCT010000318.1 GCA_029260695.1 Phycisphaeraceae bacterium | reverse complement strand
GCCACCGCGCCGCTGCACATCTTTGAAGATCGTTACAGGCAGATGACCCGCGACGCCCTGGATTCCAACGGACTTATCGCGATGGCGACCTTCGAGGGTGACCAATGGCGCACGACCTACGACGGCAGGCCACCGGTCCGTCCCTGCGTCTGTATCGGCTACGTCGCCCGACACGAGCGGCATGAGGACGGACGGTACAACATCCTGCTCCAAGGGATCTGCCGAGCCCGTATCCTCAATGAGGTTGATAAACGCCCATACCGCACCGCCATCCTCGAACCCTTTGAGAATGATCCGCCCAAGGAGGTCGACTTAGAGCCATGCCGAGAGCAGATCGAGCGGTTACTTGCTGACCCGATACTCCGGCAGTGGGCCCAGATCGGCGCTGTCCGCAACCTTCTGAGCAAAGAAATCCCCACCGCCGCGATGCTGGATCTGGCAGTCATGGCCTTGTGCCGGTGCGCCAAGGACCGCTACGAGATGCTCGCCGAGCCGTGCCCCTGCGAACGGGCCGAGTGGCTCCGCCGGATGCTGATCAGAACCCGCGAGACTCTTGGCCGGGCGCATCGCCAAGGCACATGCCTCAGCGACGATGGCGTGGCTTTGAATTAAGTCCGGTTCTTGGATACAGGCAGAGACCCTTCACGAAATGAGTCACGAATCAGCCCAACCTCGCGCGGACACCTCGCTGATCGTCGGCTGTGGCTATCTGGGCGTGCACCTGGCTCGTAGGCTGCTCTTAGACGGAGTCACCGTCTACGGCACCACACGCAGCGAGCACAACGCCCGCAGGCTGGCCTCACTTGGCATACGCCCTCTGCTGTTGTCGGTGACCCAGCCCGTGACCTACGCAGCACTGACACCCGCCCTGTCGGCTAAGTCACTGGACGTCTACTACATGATCCCGCCGGGGAGGATCGACGGATCACCCTCCACAAGGCAGGTGGTCCTGGGTGGATCGGCTCACATGGTCAAGGCCCTTACGCAAGGCCACATACGACGCGCCGTGATGGTCTCGTCCTCCGCGGTCTACGGGCAAAGCACCGGCCAACCCGTCGACGCCGATACACCCGCCGAACCCAACGGCGAGCGTGCCAAACTGCTGACACAAGGCGAGGCGCTCTGGCTCGCCGCGGGGGAGGCGTATTTCGTGCTCCGTCTGGCGGGGCTGTATGGCCCGGGGCGCGTGGTCGGACTCAAAGCTGTCCGCGATGGGGCACCGCTACTTGGCGATCCCAACGCGCTTTTGAACCTGATCCATGTGGACGACGCCGTGTCGCTGTTGTTAGCCATGACACAATGCGGATCGACCGGACGGGTTGAACTGGGAACCGACGGCCACCCCACGCCACGGATCGAGTACTACACCTACCTGGCAGAAATGCTCGGCGTTGCACATCCCACTGCGATGGATGCCCCGACCGCCGCCGCCCGGTTCGGGCTCAACCCCACCAGGCTCGCCCGCTCATCTTCCAAATTGCTAGACAACCGACTCACCTGCCGACGCACCGGCTGGCGGCCCGCCATCACTGATTTCCGTGCCGGGCTGAATGCCATCCTCAATCCCGCCCCCACGCCACAGCAGGCCCGCCGTACCTGCTAAACTTCAGTTACATGACCGAGCCACAGACATCACAACCCCCAGCCTCCCCTGTGTCCCCACCATCTCCGGGAGATGCGCCTCCGGGGGCCATGCGGCCGGATGCAGGCACGCTGCTGGACGACCTGACGCCGCCGCAGCGTGAGGCAGTGACGCATGTGGACGGGCCGATGCTGGTGATTGCCGGGCCCGGATCGGGCAAAACCCGTGTGATCACACGCCGGGTCGCGCATCTGGTTACCCGTGTCGGGATCCCGCCCTGGCAGGTGCTGGCGATCACGTTTACCAACAAAGCCGCCGGGGAGATGCACCAGCGGACCGCCGAATTGGTCACCGAACGCCAGGCCCGTGCCCTGACCGTCTGCACATTTCACAGCCTCTGCGCACGGATCCTCCGTCAGTACGCCGACCGGCTGGGGCTGCCGCCGGGCTACTCGATCTACGACACCTCCGATCAGAAGCGCGCGATCAAGAAGGCGCTGGCCGACCTGGAGATCAACACCAAGAACTTCCCGCCCGGCGGTGTCCTCAGCTCGATCAGCAACTCAAAGAATGAGCTGGTCGATGCCGCGGCCTATCAGGAGTTGGCAGGCGACTTCTACAGCCGGACCGTCGCCAAGATCTACACCAAGTACACCCAGATTCTGACAAACAACCACGCCCTGGACTTCGACGACCTGCTACTCAAGACGGTGCAACTGCTGCGCGAACACCCGGACGTGCTCAAGCAACTCCAGGACCGATATCAGTACGTCATGATCGACGAGTACCAGGACACCAACCACGCCCAGTTCATGATCGCCAACGCGCTGGCCGGCCGACACAAGAACCTCTGCGCCACCGGCGACCCCGATCAGTCGATCTACGGCTGGCGCGGCGCGAACATCAAGAACATCCTCGTCTTCGAGGCCCACAACCCCGATGCGAAAATCGTCAGGCTCGAGCAGAACTACCGCTCGACCAAGCGGATCCTTGCGCTCGCTGACGGGTTGATCCAAAACAACTCACGTCGCAAACACAAAGACCTCTGGACCGACAACGATCAGGGCGACCCCGTCCAGGCCGTCACCTGCCGAGACGAACGCCACGAAGCAAACTGGGTCGTCGAAGAGTTCCGCAGATTGCATGACGAGCAAGACACCGCCTGGGGCCAGATGGCGGTGTTCTACCGGATCAACAGCCTAAGCCGGGTGATGGAAGACGCTCTGCGCGACGCCGGCATCCCCTACCAGATCGCGCGGGGCACCGCCTTCTACGAGCGCGCCGAGATCAAGAACGCCGTCGCCTACCTCCGCTGCGTGGTCAACCCCGCCGACGAGGTCAGCCTGCTACGCATCATCAACACCCCCACGCGCGGCATCAGCGACAAGACCGTCAAGGCGATGCAGGCCTACGCGCTGGCAAACACGGTCCCCATCGATTCACTGTTGGGAGACCCCCCGAAGCTCACCGCCGTGAACACCCGGGCACAGACAGCCCTGGCGAAGTTTGGCAAGACACTGGACGATTGGCGCCACGCCGCGGGGCTCGGTCAGGA
>JAJDCT010000317.1 GCA_029260695.1 Phycisphaeraceae bacterium | reverse complement strand
GAGTAATCGGGGGTTAATCGGGTCTTGACGTGCCCGGGGATCGGGCGCTTGGCCATGACCACCACGCAGGGTGCCGCGGCGATCGGATTTGATGCGTGGTTCTGATTAATCATTTGCAAATCTATACTTAGGTGCATATGCCGTGGCGGGTTATTTGCTATTTTCAGCCTGAATGCTAAGATGGTGGGCTCGATGCGGTTGATCCGCTGCCCCTGGTGGCAGGCCTAAGCATAGCGGGGAGGTGTATTGAGGGCTCGTGAGTCCCGGGATCGCCGGGAACTTCCAGGGGGCGTAAGCTTTTTTGGCCATCATCAGCCGCTGGAGTCGGCTACTAAGACCTGTTGGACTAGGCGCAGCTGACCGCAGATTGTCCGGGATTCATGCCCTGATCGAGTGTAGGCCGAAGATTTATCGGAACAGACCCCGGCTGGCACGCCTCGCTGCCGGCTTGTGAACATAGAGGAGCTCACCGAGATTGACTGCTATGACAACTACCGTTTACGACGTGAATAGTCCTTGGGAAGACCGCTGGGCGAAGCCCGAGGTCGAGCAGTTGCTGGGCCCGATCGAGGAGCAACGCCGTAAGGTCGTCGATATTTTGATCAAGCAGATCACGGCCTACCCGGGCGTACACCAGACTCTGATCTGGCACGGCACGGGTTGGAAGTGGACGCTTCAGTTTTCCTTGTATGCCGAGGACGGCAAGCTGATGGACACGCTGGCGTACCTGGTGCCCAACCCCGAGTCGCCGGTGTTGTGCATCCCGCTTCGGCCTGCGGTCGTCGATAAGCTGCCGCTGAAAAGGCTCAACCGGTACATCCGCGACAACATCCGTGTCGCGAAGCGTGCGGTAGATATTTATTGGGCGGTGTGGACGCCGACGGCTGTCACGGAGACCGAGCACCTGATGGACCTGATCAAGCGGCAGCACAAGCTGATGATGGCGCAGCAGGCCGAGCAGGCATAGTCGGACACCTGGCTACCCATCCTTGGGCTGTCCCGAGGTACTCTTGTCATCGTTTAGTGAACTAAATTTCCATTGCCCACGGCCGGTGTGTCGTGGGTTTTTTATTGCGCCGGTGTTGATGGCAGACGGGTTAGTCTGCTGCGTCGCCGAAACACCCGCAAAACTACCGGACCTCCAAGAGGATAAGTCGCGAAGAATCGTAAGGGCATGAAGTCCAAGCGCTTGGTTCCGGTGTGGCTAGGTGCGTTCCGCGGTTTCGTGTTAATTTCGGGGCATTGGGTGGCTGGGGTGTAGGATTAATGATTGAAAATATTTGGAAAAATACATTGACCTTTGACAAATTGAACCGATAATTGAATTGTCGGTATGGTCGACCGGTAGAGGCGTAGGAAAACCCCGCGTGCTTGCCGGATTGGGTGAAACCGACCGAGCATCGGTGAAGAGACCGCTCTTGCCGATGGGCGTGGTGCCCCGCAAGACGTTACGGGGCGGAAAGACTCCGGCGGCCGGGCCGTTGGGCGCGTGTTGTCAGACAACTACGCGGCACGGCGAAGGCGACGGCTGGAACGGTTCTTTTCAGAACGGAGGTGATCCTTGGATAATGACAGTTGTACGAGCGTCCGGAGTGGTCTGCGTTAGGCAGCTCGACGGGGCTGATTGGCAGCTCCCACGTCCGGACCACAAAACTAAGCCCGCCCCGATGCGTCGGGGCGGGCATTTTTTATGCGCTTAACGCCTCGCATCTGTTGTGATTTGCCTGCTACACTCGCGTCATGGGAAATGAAGAACATGATGCGCTGTTGGCGTTGACGCTGACGGAGGGTTTCGGGCAAGCGACGATCCACCGGTGCGTAGAACAGTTCGGCAGCGCGTCGGCGACGCTGGGGGCGACGGCGCAGGAGCTGGCGGGGATCGACCGGTTGGGCGCGGCACGGTCACGGAAACTGCGCACGTCACTGGATCAAACCCTGCACGGTGACTTGGTCCGTGCGGAGCGCGGGTTGATGGATCATTTCGGTGTCCACCTGATCGGATCGGGTGACGAAGAATACCCGAGGTTGTTGAAACACATCCCCGACCCGCCGGCGCTGCTTTGGGTGCGCGGTGGGTTGAAAGAATCTGATGCGCTTGGGTTGGGGGTCGTGGGTTCTCGGCGGTGTACGCAGTACGGGCGTGAGCAGGCTGATCGTTTTGCGAGCTTGTGTGCGCAGAGCGGGTTGTGCATCGTCAGCGGTGGCGCGCGTGGGATCGATGCGGCGGCGCACCGTGCGGCGTTACGGGCTGGGGGGCGGACGATCGCGGTGATCGGTTCGGGTTTGGCTAAGCCGTACCCGGAAGATCACACCGAGTTGTTTGACGACATCGCGGACGCGGAGGCCGGGCGGGGGGCGGTGGTCAGCGAGTTCCCGATGAATACACCGCCCAATGCACAGAATGTCCCGAGGCGGAACCGGATTATCTCCGGGCTGTCGCTGGGTGTGCTGGTGGTCGAGGCGGCGACGCGCAGCGGCGCGTTGATCACGGCGAGGCTGGCGGTTGAGGAGCATCACCGTGAGCTGATGGCGGTGCCAGGCCGGGTGGATGCTGCGTCATCGGCGGGGTGTCACAAGATCATCCGCGAGGGTTGGGCGACGCTGGTGACCAACCCCGCGGACGTGTTGGATGCGCTGGGTGAGGCGGGTCAGATGCTGAAGGTCGGGATGATGGGGGAGGCGGAGCGAGATGTCGGAAAGCCGGCCGAGGCGGTTGGGCTGACGCAGGTGCAGCGCAAGCTGGTTGATGCGATGGCCGGGCCGAGCTCGTTGGATCAGCTTGTGGCCTGGACGGGGTTGCCGATCCAGCAGGTGCAGGCGGAGATGACGATGCTGGAGATACGCGGTGCGGTGAGTCGGC
>JAJDCT010000316.1 GCA_029260695.1 Phycisphaeraceae bacterium | reverse complement strand
ATGGTGGAGTGGTAGTCGATGAAGTACTCGGCGGTGCCGCCGGTGGCGGTTTGGAGGTCGGCCATCATGGCTTCGCCGGAGAGCTTGAGGTCGGGCTTGTTCTGCCAGTTGCTTGAGGCGGTTGGGCTCCAGCAGCAGTTGGGGTCCTGGTTTGGGTTCTGGATGGTGGCGCGGTTGTTGCCGGCGAATCGGCCGTCGGGGTTGAGCAGGGGGTAGACGAAGAACTCGGTGGTTTTTCTTAGCTCGGTGGCGCGTGGGTCGCTGCTGAGCAGGAAGTTGATGGTGCCTTCGAGTGTGCGGCTGCCGAGGACTTCGTTGGCGTGGAGTCCGCTGGCGAGCACGACCTGTGTCTTGCCGGCGCTTGGGACGGCGTTGTCGGTGAGTTTGAAGCCCCACATGTCCAGGGGGGCAACGGTTCTGCCGAGGTCGTCTACGCCGCCGGGTGATTGCCCGATGACGAGGTTGGCGTCGGAGCTGATGGTTGAGGAGACGTGTGGGCTGAGTTTGTATTGGTTGATGTTGTCTTGTTGTCTGCCGTAGGAGAAGGGGATGCTGTGCGCGACCCAGACCTCGTCCTGGTTGAATGCGGTGTTGTTGGAGAAGTTGAAGGTTCCGCCGGAGATGCCGTGGTTATCGAAGGGGACCCAGTTTTGGTTATCGAGGCTGTATCGGAAGTTGTGGTTAGCGATGGCGGAAGTGCCGCCCGCGAAGTTGGTGGAGATTTTGAAGTTGGGGTTGACGCCGTTGACGCCCGAGGCTTTGAAGTAGACCCATCGCCACCGGTTTGAGCCGTAGAAGTTATCGCGTCCGACGAGGTTGACGTTGGAGCCGGCGGTGGAGAAGTTTTCGAGTGATCCGTGATCAAAGTCGGCGTCGAGTGTGATGACGGCGTTTGCGGGGAGTGCGCAAGCGGCGACGGCGGCGCAGGCGAACAGGCTGATGGTGGCTGAGCGGACAGCACGGAAAGAAAGCGGCATGAGGTGGTCTCCTCCCCGGTACGGGTGTTGTACTTAGGCCGGCCCCTGGGCTGCTCGGGCGAGCAGTGGTACCAGATGGCGGCCATACCTTATCTATAAGATACTCGAAAAGCGCTCCAAGTCGATTAAATTATGTAATATCTTTGAAGGTGTTTTGATGCGGGAGCTGATGAGGGGGTTTTCGGTGTTTAACGGGTGTTTGACACCCATGTAACGCACCTCTAGGCTATCTGCCCCACCGGGAGGTTGGCGTCGGGTACGGCGGGCCGGCCAGACGAATGTAAATAGTTGCTTTATAGGTAGTTATTAATATTCGGCCTGTGTGGTCGGCCAAGGAGGCCGGCGATGGCAAAAAAAGGACAGCAGAGCCCGTATGGGTACAGCCCGAGTGCTTGGCGGATGATCGGCCGAGGGATGGAGCTGGGGCTGGTCATCGGCGGGCTGACGTATGTGGGCTACCTCGGTGATGAATGGCTGGATACCGGGCCCTGGCTGATGTTGGCCGGGGCGTTGATGGCGACGGTCGGCGGGAGTTACAACCTGGCGAAGGACATGCTGTATCCGAAAAAGCCCAGGCCTTCTAATGATGTGCCCTCCCCCGGAAGCCCTGATGATTCGCAATCTGAGTAACTATATAAGTAGCCTCGTCACAGTTCCCTTAATAGGCACACCGGAACACGACTCACCGATACGATGACTAAACCGACCGACAGCCCGCTGGTATTTCCGATCGTCAAGGCGTCGCTGACGCTGACGGCGGTGGTGCTTGCGTCGGCGGTGGTGGTGTTTGGATTGTTGGTGGGTGTGTTTGGGATGGATGAGCAGGGGGGGCGTAGCTTGATCGGTGCGCTGGTGAGCCTGGCGATTGGCTTGTCGGGGTTTGTGCCGGTGTGGCTGATGTCGCGTGGGAGTTCGTACGGGAGCGCGTATGGGTTCCTGGTGAGTATTTTGGTGCGTGGCTTGGTTGGCGTGGGTGCGGTGGCTTGGCTTAGATGGGGCGGTGTGCCGGGCGGCGCGGGGGCGTTGATGTGGGTTGCGGGGTGGTACATGGTGGTGTTGGGTGTTGAGGTTAAGTTGATATCATCGCACGTCCTGGCCGCGACGAAGGTGTCGGGGCCCGTGCTGGAGACGAATTAGATGACGATGAATCTATTGCTTGCCGCTGCCCCCGGGAGCGAGAAGCTTGACCCGATGAGCCATGTGCTACCGCATACCTTGTTTGGCAGCGACTGGTTTACGAACCACCACTTCATGGCTTTGATGGCTTTTGTGGTGGGTGTTGTAGCGTTGCTGTATGTGTCGATGCGTGTGCCTGTGAAGGCGGATACGGCAGAGGGGTATGTTACGAGGGGGCGGTTCACGCAGATTTTTGAGGTCTTGTGTGTGTTTCTTCGTGAGGAGATGACCCGGCCGTTGCTGGGTGATCTGACGGATAAGTACATCAAGTATATCTGGTCTATTTTCTTTTTTGCCTTGCTGGGGAACCTGCTTGGGTTGCTGCCGATCAGTGCGTTCTTCCATCTGCTGGGTGTGGAGCCGCTGTCTCACGCGGGCGGGGCGATGACGGGGAATATTAATTTCACCGGTGGGCTGGCGTTGATCTCGCTGTTCATGATGGTGTTTGTGGGGATCAAAGAAAACGGGTTTGGTTTTATTAAACACATGTGGCCCGTGCCGTTCAAGCCGTTGCCGCTGCTGCCGATCATGTTGCCGGTGGGGCTGCTGGTATTTGTGCTTGAGTTGGTGGGGCTGCTGATTAAGAGTTTTGCGTTGTGTGTGCGTTTGTTTGCGAACATGGTGGCGGGGCACCTTGTGCTGGGTTCGCTGATTATCCTTGCACTGACAGCACCGATGCTGGGTAAGAGCGCCAGTGTTCTGGGTGCGGCGGTGTTCAGCTTCTTGGAGTTGTTTGTGGCGTTCCTCCAGGCGTACATCTTTACGTTCCTGACGGTTATCTTTATCTCGCTTGGTGCGATCAGCCACGACGATCATGATGAGCACCACGCGGGTTTGGATGAGGGAGCGATGCCTGGGGATTCGATGGATGAGATGTTGACCGTGACGGGGGGCGGTCAGTAAGAACCGAAAACGCTCGGGGACGCCGACGCCCGAGCACTTTAATCGTCGGCACAATGATTCATACCTAGTTTGGAGATAGAGACATGTTTGAAATGCTTACTTTGGCAGCGTTGGAAGGTTATGCAGGCATCGGTGCCGGTTTGGCGATTCTGGGTGCGGGCATCGGCATCGGCCTGCTTGGTGCGGGTGCCGGCCGTGGTATCGGTAACATCGGTGGCAACGCGGTGCAGTCGGTTGCGCGCCAGCCGGAGGCTGCGGGTCAGATCTTCGTGCAGATGATTATCTCGGCGGCCCTGATCGAAGGTTTTACCTTCTTCGGGATCATCTGGGCTGGGGGCCTTGCCGCAGGGTTCTTTGAGTAATTACCATCCCACGCCCCGGCCTGACCGCCGAGGCGTGACTTTGCCGGCCCGAAAGTTCGGGCTTAACCAGGACACGAGAAACATGGGACACTCCCTGATGCGTCACACCCGTTTATTCCAGATCGCAACTGTTTTTGTCTGCCTGATGATGGCGGGTCCACTGTCCGCACAGGATCATGGCGAAGCGGCTGATACAACACACGCCGAAGTCGCCACGCAGGTACACGATGCAGCCGACCAAGTCGCTGGCCATGCCGCTGGCCATGCCGCGGATGCCGCTGATGCCGGTGGTCACGGCGACGTTCATGAAAAGCGTCCGTTGATCTTGCCGCTGTCGGACCCAAGGGTGTGGCAGGAGGCGTTGTACACGGTCGTGGTGTTCGGGATTTTCTTTGTGGTTCTTAGTATTTTTGTTTGGCCGAAGATTTTGGCATCGCTGAAGGCCCGTGAGGACAAGGTCCGGGGCGATCTAAAGGGTGCTGAGGACGCGGCGAAGGCTGCGTCGGGCACGCTGGCTGAATACAAGCAGCAGCTGGCGGAGGCGCAGAAACAGGCGCAGCAGATCGTGGATGAGAGCCGTGGCGCGGCGCAGCAGGTTGCGGCGCAGCTCAAGGAGCAGGCGCAGGCGGACCTCGCGCAGATGCGGCAGCGTGCCGAGGCGGACATCCAGTCCGCCAAGGAGCGTGCGGTATCGGAGATTTACGAGCAGACGGCGACGCTGGCGACGCAGGTGGCGGGTCAGATATTACGGCGGGAGATCAACGCGGGCGATCAGGAGTCGCTGGTGCGTGAATCGATCGCGAAACTTAACGACGCGGGTCAGAACTAGCAGACACGATGGCTAACCGATTCAGCCGAATGTTGAAGAAGTTTGGGTTGGCGCTCGGGGCCGGCGGGGGGGAATTGCCCCATCAAGATGGAGGATTGCGGGTGTCCGGAGATGCTGAACAGAAGACAGACTCGGTGAGCCGGGTCTACGCGCAGGCGTTGCTTGAGTTGGCTGCGGCCCTGGGTCAGGCGGACGAGCTTGCTGATGAGGCGGGCGAGTTGCTTGGGTTGCTCAGCCAAGAGCCAGACCTGGACGTGTTGTTGTCCAGCCGGGCGTTGAACTCCTCGCAACGCAGCGGCGTGGTCGAGCAGTTGTTCAAGGGCAGGGTCAGCGACGTGCTGTACCGGTTTATCCAGGTGGTCAATCGCAAGGACCGCCTGGGCGCGCTTGCGGGGATATTGGTCACTTACCGCGGGCTGGTGTCTGAGGCGCGTGGCGAGCTGGGTGTGGATGTGTATGTTGCTGAAGCGCTTTCCGACGAGGCGAGCCGGGGTGTTGCGGAGTCGATCGGTGGCGCGATGGGCAAGCAGGTGCAGTTACATCAGCACGTGGACCCGGAGTTGATCGGCGGGCTGAAGGTGCGCGTCGGGGACCGTCTGATCGACGGGAGCGTGGCGACGCAGCTGCGGATCATGAAGCGTAAGCTGGTCGATGCGGGCCGTGAACGGGCGCGTGCCGGTGGGCAGTTGGAAGGCTAATAGATAGAAACGAGACGCGAGCGGGCGGCCGAGTCGCGGATGGGATATTTAACCAGGGTTTTTTAGAAGCATTCTGCGGCGAGCAAGCCGCAACCGGAGTCAGCGATGAAGATCAAAACGGATGAAATCACCGCGGTCATCAAGCAGGAGGTCGAGCGATACTCGACGGAGCTGGAGGTCTCGCAGATCGGGACGGTGGTCGAGGTCGGGGACGGGATCGCGCGGATCTATGGCCTGAGCGAGGCGATGGCCGGTGAGATGCTGGAGTTCCAGATCGGCGACGGCAAGAGTGTCCGCGGGCAGGTGATGAACCTGGAGCAGGACATCGTCGGTGCGGTCATCTTCGGTGACTACCTGGACATCAAGGAAGGGATGAGCGTGCGATCGACCGGTGAGCTGCTGGTGGTGCCTGCGGGCGACGCGCTGCTTGGCCGGGTGGTGAATGCACTGGGTGAACCGATCGACGGCAAGGGCCCGATCCAATCGGACCAGATGCGTAAGGTGGACATCATCGCCCCGGGTATCGCTGAGCGTCAGCCCGTGACCCAGCCGATGCAGACGGGGATCAAGGCGGTGGACTCGATGATCCCGGTTGGCCGGGGCCAGCGTGAGCTGATCATCGGCGACCGTAAGACCGGCAAGACGGCGGTGGCGATCGACGCGATCATCAACCAGAAGAAATACCTGGGGACCGACGAAGAGATGATCTGCATCTACGTCGCGGTCGGGCAGAAGGATTCGACGGTGGCGTCGGTGGTCGAGTCGTTGCGTGAGGCGGGGGCCATGGACTATACGATCGTGGTCAATGCCGGCGCCAGTGAGCCGGCCCCGATGCAGTACATCGCTCCGTACACCGGTTGCGCGATGGGCGAGCACTTCATGTGGCAGGGCAAGCACGTCTTGTGCATCTACGACGACCTGTCGAAGCAGGCTGCGTCGTACCGGCAGTTGTCGCTGTTGCTGCGTCGGCCGCCTGGGCGTGAGGCGTACCCGGGTGACGTGTTCTATCTTCACTCGCGTTTGTTGGAGCGTGCGACGAAGCTGTCTGACGACAACGGGGGCGGTTCGCTGACGGCGTTGCCGATCATCGAGACGCAGGAGGGCGACGTTTCCGCGTATATCCCGACGAACGTGATCTCGATCACGGACGGTCAGATTTATCTTGAGCCCGAGTTATTCTTTGCGGGCGTGCGTCCGGCGATCAATGTCGGGATCAGCGTGTCGCGCGTGGGCGGCAACGCGCAGATCAAGGCGATGAAGCAGGTGGCTGGCACGCTGCGTCTGGACCTGGCTTCGTTCCGCGAGCTCGAGGCGTTCTCGCAGTTGGGGACGGATCTGGATAAGGCGACGCAGCACCAGCTAGACCGTGGTGCCCGGATGGTGGAGCTGCTCAAGCAGCCGCAGTTCGTGCCGATGGATGTGATCGATCAGGTGATCCTGATCTTCGCCGGCTCGACTGGCGTGTTGGACGATCTGAAGCTGGACCAGGTCCAGGCGTTCAGCACGGCATTGGTTGAGCACTTCGCGGGTCCGGGCAAGGCGGTCCGGGACAAGCTGGTGTCGGCCAAGGCGATGGACGATTCGCTGCGTGAAGAGATCAAGAAGTCGACTGACGACTTTAAGGCTGGTTGGCTGGCCACGGCCGCTTCGTCCTGACCCCGGTCGGGTCGGAACGCCTGTTACATGCTGGTATGCGGGATAATGGCCCCCGCACTGGCCCGGGGGGCTGTTAGGGCCTAGAATCAGGTTCTCTTTTAATAATACACTCGTGGGGCTAATACCATTATGCCGGTGCAAGAAGTCATGAATCAGACAGCAAAACTCCAACTAGGTGACAAGAGCATCGACCTTCCGGTCGTAGTCGGCTCTGAGAACGAACACGCGGTCGATATCAGCAAACTCCGAGGCGAGACGGGGTACATCACCCTGGACAACGGGTTTGGCAATACGGGGGCCTGCCGTTCGGCGATCACCTACATCGATGGCGAGAAGGGGATCCTGCGGTATCGTGGGTACACGATGGAGACGCTGGCGAAGAACAGCAGTTTCCTGGAGGTTGCCTGGCTGCTGATTTTCGGTGAGCTCCCCAAGGCCGGTCAGGTCGATGAGTTGGCGGACCAGATCAAAGAACACGCGTTGCTGCACCAGGACATGCGGCACCACTTCGAGGGTTTCCCGGCGACGGCGCACCCGATGGCGGTCCTCAGCGCGATGATCAACGCCAGCAGTTGCTACCACCCGGAGCTGCTTGAGAACAATGCTATCGAGGAGTCGTCGCTGAATGTGGTGGCGATGCTGATGGCGAAGGTGTCGACGATCGCGTCGTTCAGTTACAAGAAGTCGATCGGTCAGCCGCAGCGTTACCCGGACCCGTCGTTGGATTACTGCAGCAACTTCCTTCACGGGATGTTCAGCAAGCCATACGGCCGGTACTCCGCGGAGCCGGAGGTGGTTCGGGCGTTGGACCTGTTCCTGATGCTTCACGCGGACCACGAGCAGAACTGTTCGACGTCGACCGCACGGGTGGTCGGGTCGAGTGAGGCGAACCTGTTTGCGTCGATGTCCGCCGCGGTCTGTGCCCTGTGGGGGCCGTTGCACGGTGGTGCGAATCAGCGGTGCATCGAGATGCTCGAGGCGATCCACAGGGAAGGGCTTGACGTCAAGAAGGTGGTCGAGCGTGTGAAGAACCGCGAGTTTAAGCTGATGGGCTTTGGGCACCGGGTGTACAAGAGCAGCGACCCCCGCGCGACGATTCTGAAGGACGCCAGCGACGATCTGTTGAAGAAGCTGGGGGTCGACGACCCGCTGCTGCCGATCGCTCAGGAGCTCGAGGAGGTTGCGAGGCACGACGACTTCTTCCTGTCGCGGAACCTGTACCCCAACGTCGATTTCTACTCGGGGATCATCCTGCGTACGATCGGTATCCCGGTGGAGATGTTCACGGTGATGTTCGCGATCGGTCGGATGCCCGGCTGGATCGCACACTGGAAGGAACAGCACGAGAACCCCAGCGGGCGGATCGCCAGGCCCCGGCAGGTCTACACCGGGGCGACCGAGCGTGATTTTGTCGCGGTTGATCAGCGCGGGTGATACGGCCGGCGGATTAAGTTATAAAAAAGTGCCCGCGTTCACCGAACGCGGGCACTTTTATTTTTGGAAGCGGTCAGTTGGTCCGGGTCTATTACACGGATCACGATTAAAACTCGGGCCCCTCATCCTGACCAATCCACCGGCAAAGCCGGGGGCTGAGGGCAAGCGTCCGCCCATGAATTAAACAGAATCCGTATTACTGTTGGGTGGGCGGGGTTGGGCTGCAGGAGGATCGGGTAACGCCCAGCAGGTATCTGATGGTCCTGCAGATGATCCACATGTCCATCCGCCAGCTCATATTTTCGACGTATTCGATGTCGTAGCGGATCCATTCCTGGAAATCCAGGCCGTCTTGGCGGCTGCGCATGACCTGCCAGAGCCCCGTGATCCCGGGGCGGACACTCAGCCGGGCCTCGCGCCAAGGCGGGCAGTACTGGTTTTCGCTGTGCGGGCTGGGCCTGGGCCCGACGATGGACATATGCCCTATCAGGACGTTGAAGAACTGGGGGAATTCGTCGATGTTGCACCTGCGCATGAGTTTGCCGAAGCGAGTGATGCGTGGGTCGTCTTCGATGAAGAACTGCGGGCCGTCACACTTGTTTCGTTCGGCGAGCTCCTGCTTGAGTTGCTCGGCGTTGTTGCGCATGGTGCGGAATTTGAGGCATGGGAACTCCCTGCCCCCGCGTGTTTCGCGTCTGTGAGCGAAGAAGAAGGGCCTGCCATCTTCGATCCAGATGATGAGCAAGATCAGAGGGTACAGCGGGAGCGTCAGCGCGAGTCCCAAGAGGGAGGCGAGGATATCGAAGGCGCGTTTATTGGCCTTCTGGAGCTGGTTGAGTCGTCGTGGCGGGGTGATGGGCTGATCGCCCAGGGTGTCGTGTTCGTCGGCGTTCCAGCGGATACTGCCCGCCTTGGGTCGAGCCTTCGGATCGTCCCAGAGGACGGCGGGCCCGACGACGCTATCGATGCCATCGAGCTTGCGTCCGGTGCCGACCCAGACCGGGCCGATGAACCGTGTTTTGGGGTTTGCGGTTGTGTGGTGGTCGATCCAGACGTTGCCGTCGAGCATCTGCTTGGCTCGTCGTATGGCGGTGTCGGGCCTGCGCCAGATGGTGATGAGTTCGCGTATGAACTGGGTGCGTTCGTCCTTGAGGTGTTTGTAGTAAGCGCTGCCGTTGACGGAGATGGTCGTGCGGTGGACCTGTGCGACGTTCTGTCGGAGTAGGCGCCAGCCGGCGCGGTTGTTGGGCGCGGATCGCCAGAGTTCGGCGAGTTGGGGGTTTGAGCAGACCGCGGCGCGTATGAGTCGGCAGTCGGCTCCGCCGTATTCCCGGTGGAAGCGAATGAAGCGGTCCTGGTCGTCGGTGAGGATCTGTTCGCGGTAGCCGTGCTCGTGGTGGTCGTGCACGCGGACGAACAGTAGCTTGGGTTTGAGCCAGCTGAGCGTGTCGATGATCTGGTCGATGCGGAATAGGCAGAAGTGCGAGGGCTCAGCCATGAGGAAGAGCTCCGCGTCGTCGCTGACGGGTGTGTCATCGCCGCGGCAGACCACCTGCACGCCGCGGGCGGCCCAGAACCGCGCGTGGAGCTGGTTGGCGTCCAGTCCCCAAACGGTCTGGGTTGGGAGCGTGTCCGCGTCCTGTTCGGTTTGGCGGATCATAGGCGTGTCGCGTTGGTTTAGCCTTGGTTCTCTTCGGCGTCGTCGGGCTCGTCGGTTTTACGGCCGTAGGACGCGACGGCGGTCGCGAGGGGCCCGTAACGGCTTGAGGTATCGCGGTCGATCCAGCGGACCTCGTTTAATACTTTATCGTCTTGCCTGCGGGTCTGCGAGACGGTGACGCTGGCGAAGGTGGAGCGTTCGATATCGACTTGGTCGGCGTGGTTGAAGACGACGCCGGCGATGTCCGCACCGATGGATCGCAGGTGGGTGAGGCTTTTGGCGACGATGGGTTTTTGGTCGCCCCGTGAGACGATGACGACGGTTTTGTCTGCCTGGGCTGAGACCATAGCGGATTCGAGGCTGCCCAGGACGGGGCCGGTATCGACCAGGATGGTGTCGTACTCGTCACGGGCCTTGGCGAGGAGTTTCCTGACGGCGGCGGGTGAGAGGTCACCTGCTTGTGAGGGGAGTGCGGCCCCGATGGGCAGGAGGTTGAGGTTGGGGAATGCTGTGTGGATGACGCAGTCACTGAACGCGGTGCCGTTGCAAGCTTCCAAGACGCCGGATGTTTGGTTTGCGTTGTCGGAATCGAGCATCCTGCGGGTCAACCCGCCGCCGACGATATCACAGTCGATCATGAGGGTTTTTGAGCCGCTGGCGGCGAAGGACATGCCAAGTGCCATGGTGAGGCTGGTCTTGCCTGAGCCTGCTGCGGGTCCGGTGATGGAGAGGATGAAGCCGTCGGGTCCGCGGTCGATCTGCAGGAGTGTGCGGATCTGGTGAACGCAGTGAGAAGCGGTGACGGCCTGTTCTGGGTCGGTGAGGTCGTCTGGGAGTTCGGGGAGTACGCCGAGCATTCGGATGCTGCCGAAGCCGACCTGTGCGTCCTCGAAATGGCGAAGCCTTCGGTCTGTCATGCCCAGGAGGATAATGACACCGAAGCCGGCGCAGAGTCCCGCCATGCCTCCGAGTGCTGCGAGCTGTTTGCGTTTGCCGAGGTTAGAGGGTGTGCTGGGGAGCCCGCCTGTACGGATGATTTTGGCACGGCCAGGGGCTTGGCCTTCGACGAGGAGGTTATCGATACGGGACACGGTGTCGGAGAGTTCGCCGTCCCTGCGTTTGAGGTCGGTGGTGATGGTCTGCATCTGGCCGTAGATCATAGCGAGGTGCTGTGTTTCGGCCTTGGCGTCTTCGTACTGCTTTGAGAGGCGTTTTTCCTTGGCCTTGAGTTGCAGGATGGGCGAGGCGGCATCGGCTGGGCTGCTGTTATCTGGCGACCATGAGCCATCAGAGGAGCCTCGGAGAGCGTTTGAGAGTTTTTCGATCTGTGAGTTGAGCGTGTCGAGTGCCGCGTGTGCGTCACGGACTTCGCGGTGGCGTTCGCCCATGCCCTTGCGGGTCATGTAGTCGATGTCTGATTCGTACTTGCTCCGGGTCTGTAGCATGATGGCGAGTTGGGGGTCTTGAGTGGCGAGTTGTTCGAGGCTGAACTGCTCGGGGTCGGTCGTGCTGCTGTCGGAGACGCCGAGCTCTGCCAGCTCATGCCGGGTCTGGTTGAGGTCGGCTTCGAGCTTGTCGCGTACGAGAGTCATCCGGTCCAGCTCGTCACCGATGGTACGGTCGTTGTGTTCGGTGGAGAGGGCGCGTTTGTCGGCCTGGAGCTTTTCGATTTTGCGTTGCAGGTCGAG
>JAJDCT010000315.1 GCA_029260695.1 Phycisphaeraceae bacterium | reverse complement strand
GTGTTCCCTCTACATCGTGGTGGATACCGGGGCTTGGTCACAGGTCGAGCCGATGCGCGAGACGCTTGAGCCGAACCTGGGACAAACACTCATCATCGACCACCACCTAAGCGGTGACATCGACGCGGCTCACAAGTATGTCGACGCCAAGGCGGGGGCCTGTGCCGAAATCATCGCCGAACTGTTGGACCTGTTGGCTGGTACTGGGGCTAACTGCGGGGACGGGAATGAATCCGGGGGGTGGGACGCCACCATCGCGGAAGCGTTATTCGTAGGTATCGGCTCGGACACCGGGTGGTTCCGATTCTCTAACACGCGCCCACAGACACACCGGCTTGCGGCGCGCTTGCTGGAGTTGGGCGTCGACCACACCGACCTATACGCACGCCTGCACCAGACCGAGCGTCCCGCCAAGCTCGCATTGCTCACGCGCGCACTTGATAGCCTGACGCTGCTCGCCGACGGCAGGGCCGCGGTCATGAGTCTGACTCAAAGTGACTTCACCGAGACCGGCGCGTTGGAAGAAGAAACCGAGCGCCTGATCGACGTGCCTCAACAGGTCGCCAGCATCCAGGTTGTCGCGCTGATCACCGAAAGCTCGCTGGATACCCCCCAGGGCAAGCAACCCCTGGCACGCATCAGTTTCCGCAGCAAGCCCGGGCCGGATGCCGTCAACGTCGCCGACCTCGCCGGCCAATTCGGCGGCGGGGGCCACGCACGAGCCGCAGGGGCCAAGCTGCCTGTCCCGATCGAAGAGGCGGTCCAGCGTGTCTCACAGGCCGTGGATACGGCTTTTGGTGCGTGATTCGGGCCTTTGCATACACCTTATCCATTACCGGACAATGGGTTACGCGCCATAACCCACGCCATTTAATTCGACCATGTCGGTCCGTTTAGGTGGAAAACCTGTCATATGGCCGTCGGTATGTGTCGTCATGCCGGCATCGGGCAGGACCGCTAAAAAATGTGAAATGGGGTAAGGCCCGTGATATCACCCGCTTAAAGCGAATCGACAGGTTTAGCGACTAGATTTAGTAAAGAAATAGGTTGCAAACCCAAGATGTAGTGGTGTAGCATCCTCATCGGCCCTGATTTGGTGATCGACACCGAGGCGGGCGAAATTCAGGGGTTTGTGCCACTCAACAGGCTTGTTCAGCCCAAGACACCCGTCCAGCGCGCGGTGTGCGGTGTCGGACTCGCCCAGAAGGGTGGTTGGAAGGAAATCCGGGGTTGATTGCCGCCATGTCTGGGTGCGGGCCCTGACTAGGAAGAGCGGCCAAATCTGGTTCGTTTTTGAGTGGGAAAATCTACCGTGTCAGTCCTCTGCGATTCACAAATACGCGAACTGGTTTCTATCGAACCCTTCCAGGAAAACGACAAACGCCCAGGCAAGGTGTCCTTCGGCGTCTCCAGCTACGGCTACGACGTCCGCGTCGGCACACTCTTCAAGATCTTCACCAACGTCTCCGCCACCGGCGGCCAGTCCATCGTCGATCCCAAGAAGTTCGACGACGCCAGCTTCGTCACCGTCGATACCGCGACCTCCGGGGGCGGCAGGGACCACGTCGTCATCCCGCCGAACTCGTTTGCCTTGTGCGAGACCGTCGAGACCTTCGCCATCCCACGCGACGTCCTGGCCATCTGCGTCGGCAAGAGCACCTACGCCCGCTGCGGCATCATCGTCAACGTCACCCCCCTTGAGCCGGAATGGCGCGGCAAGGTCACCATCGAGATAAGCAACACGACCCCGCTGCCCGCCAAGATCTACGCCAACGAAGGCATCGCACAAATGATCTTCCTGCAAGCAGACCGCACCTGCGCCGTCAGCTACGCAGACAAAAACGGTAAGTATCAGGACCAGGCGGGACTTGTTCTGCCGATGGTGGACTAAACAATGGAACCACTAACAGTTGCAATTGGAAGTGCCCCGTTTTTCTATCAGATCGTCAAGGATATGTTTGTAGGCGGAGAGAATCGTCGGATAAAGACATTTTCGATAGAGCAGATCGACCTTACAATCGTAGAACTTGACAGACGTTTGGCTTCGGAAATTCAAGAAATCAATCGTGAGGCGTATCGTAAAAAAGGAACGCTAAAGGCTAAGTTTGCCACTAATGGTCAAACTACAAAAGATGGATCTGGAGCAGCTTTGGTTCGTCAGATTGACACCAATGCTTCGTTGGAGATCAAAGAACTGACCGCACAGGCCGAATACGCAAAGGGAATGTTGTGTTTAGAGCGCGGCAAGCATGAATGAGGGCTGAATGAGGTTGTCAGGAGAGTTTTAGACCTGACACAGTAAAGCGATAGATGCCACGACGAGGACCGAGATGGGTATTTTCAAGCAACTTTTTGGTGACAAGGGTGGAGAAGCCAATCAAGAAATTGATCTCCTTGCCGAAAACTGGTCCACACGCGCACAGCCTCTGCAAACCTTGGTTGGGCATGAGGGTTTACCAGGCATTGTTGAAGATATACTTGATAATGAAACCAAAATGCTTGTATCTGATTGTCATGAGTTTGAACAACAACGTGGCCAACCGCTTTCATCGTGGGAGTTGGCGAGATTATTGTCTAGATTCGAGACGGGTCTTAGATCTAAAGGACTTACGCCACGCATAGCTAAAGCGTTGAATAAGAAAATCCGTCAGAAGATCACCTTGGGTCGCTAGGGTCTGAAAAAGTGTCAGGAACCATCAACTAGATAGGTATACGCAACAGCAGAAGTTTAACCAGATTTATCCCCCGGCGGCACGGACACCGCTGGAACATTTGTACCGAATATTTATCCGCGTCTAACCGGCGCACAAACGGGCCAAGGACGGCCGAGGAAGTCATTGCAATATGAAGATTGATCGTCGCTACACGAAGAAGGACACGGACGTTTTTTCGACGGTTCAGTGGACCAAGCGTTCCAGCCGGATTGCGAACCTGGATGGGTCGGTGGTGTTCGAGATGAACGACGCCGAGGTCCCGGAGGGCTGGTCGCAGTTGGCGACGGACATCATGGTCAGCAAGTATTTTCGAAAGGCAGGGGTGCCTCAAACCGGCGGCGATGGGGCTGTCCTCAAGGACGAGGATGGCCGCGTCGTTACCGGCCCGGAGCGCTCGGCGAGGCAGGTGATCCACCGGCTGGCCGGCTGCTGGCGGCACTGGGGCCAGGAGCACGGGTACTTCGACACGGCCGAGGACGCGATGGCGTTTTACGATGAGCTTTGCCACATGCTGCTGCACCAGATGGCGGCGCCGAACAGCCCGCAGTGGTTCAACACCGGGTTGAACTGGGCGTACGGCATCAACGGCCCGGCGCAGGGCCACTACTACACCGATCCCACCACAGGCGTTACGCGGCCGGCGGAAGATGCGTATTCGCACCCCCAGCCGCACGCCTGTTTTATTCAATCTGTCCAGGACGACCTGGTCAGCCCCGGCGGTATCATGGACCTATGGGTACGTGAGGCGCGCCTCTTTAAGTATGGCTCGGGGACCGGAACTAATTTCTCAGCGCTCCGAGGAGAATGCGAGCCGCTTTCGGGCGGTGGTAAGAGTTCCGGCCTGATGAGCTGGTTGAAGATCGGGGACCGCGCCGCCGGAGCGATCAAGTCCGGCGGCACAACCCGCCGGGCCGCCAAGATGGTGTGCCTGGACCTGGATCACCCGGACATCGAGCAGTTCGTCAGTTGGAAGGTCCGCGAGGAGATCAAGGTCGCCGCACTGGTCGAGGGGCTTAAGCACCTGCCGGACGATCTTAAAGAGACGGCCGAGAAGCTGGACCTGGATCTGGACTACGACTTCAACGGCGAGTCCTACCTCACCGTCAGCGGGCAGAACTCCAACAACTCGGTGCGTATCCCCAACAGCTTCTTCAAAGCGATCGACACCGACGGGCAGTGGGACCTGATGCGGCGGACCGACGGCGAGCTTGCCAAGAGCGTCAATGCAAGGGCGCTGTGGGACCAGGTGACTTACGCGGCGTGGCGCTGCGCAGACCCAGGGGTGCAGTACGACACGACCATCAACCAGTGGCACACCTGCCCGGAGTCCGGGCGGATCAACGCGAGCAACCCTTGCAGCGAGTACATGTTCCTGGATAACACGGCCTGCAACCTGGCGTCGCTGAACATGATTAAGTTCTACGACGCCAAACGCCGGACGTTTGATTGGGCGGGTTATGAGCACGCGGTGAACATCTGGACGATCGTGCTGGAGATCAGCGTGCTGATGGCCCAGTTCCCGTCTCAGGAGATCGCGGAGCTGAGCTACCAGTTCCGCACGCTTGGGCTAGGGTTTGCGAACGTGGGGGCGATGCTGATGCAGGCGGGCATCCCGTACGACTCGGACCGCGGCCGGGCCATCTGCGGCTCG
>JAJDCT010000314.1 GCA_029260695.1 Phycisphaeraceae bacterium | reverse complement strand
GTGCCATCGCATCGTCGAACTCATCCCAGGTCCAGCCGTCGTAGGGGACCTGGACGCCTGCGCGTTGGAAGAGCTGGAGGTTGGCGTACATGAGCATGGGGGTGAAGTCTTTGGGGATGCCGTAGAGCGGGCCCTCCCCGAGCTTCTTGCCGTCATACCTGAAAGCGTCCAGTAACACCGGGTAAAAATCATCGACCCAGTCCTCACCTGCGGCGGCCACATCTTCCGCCACCCGGCCGTCGATCGGCTCGAGCAGACCCATCCCCGCGAGCTTGGGCACGTCCTCATACCGCAGATAAAATAGGTCCGGCGGATCACCCGCCGCGAACATCGTGTTTAGCTTTGTGTCGTAGTCCGATGCGTGCAGACGATTCACTCGGATACCCGGGTGCGCAGCCTCGAACGCCGTGACAAGGTCCTCAAGGATCCGTATCTCGTCGTTGTCTCCCCAGTGCAGGATCGTCAGCTCCGTGCGCGTGTCGTGCCTGGCCCGGTCCCATCGGCTGTACGAACGCGCACCGACATCCACAAACGACCACACCACGACCAACGCCGCCGACAGGGCCAACAACCAACGCGCTACTCTCGCTACCGTCATCTCACCTGCTCTCTGTTAGACAGGATCGCCGAGCCATAGGGTTCTAACCGAACCGTGAACTCGGGCCCAGCGACACGCCCGGCATCCTCCACCGGCACAAGCCTCGGCCGAGCGTCTGCCGTGTCCGCATCATCCATCACCACTTGGGCCTGCGCCGGGTCCAACCAGTCGATCATCACCGCGCCTCGGTCTCCCTGGGCCAACGGGATGCTGACCTCCCGGGCCTCGGGGCTTCGGTTGATCACAATATAAACGTGTTGGTTATCCAGGTCGCGTGCATAAGCCAGCACCCCCGTGCCGTCGTCCGCGATCAGCGTCCTGAAGAACCCGCGCTGCAGCGATCCCAACCCTACCCTCAGCGCCGCAAGACGCTGGTACCAACCGAATATGTCGGCGTCGAACGCTACCCCGCTGCCGTCGTAAGGCATCCGGTCACGCCAGATCATCGGCTGACGGTTGGACGGGTCGTCCGGGCTCCACATCCCCGCCTCGTCGCCGTAGTAGATCATCGGCGCGCCGACGAAAGTCATCTGGCAGACAATCGCCTGCTTCATCCGACGCCGCTGTGTCTCATCGGGCTTGTCCAGGCTGTAGTCCGGCCCGGTGTCCTGCAACCTGTTGCCTGTGTCGTACCCGCGGTCGGGGTTGACGAACATCGACGCCAGCCGGTCCGTGTCGTGGCTGCCCAACATGTTCTGCATGACCAGCGCCGATTGCAACGGGTACGCATAAACCAACTGGTTCAGCAGCGCAGAGAACACGCTGGGTGAAATCGCCGTCTTGTTGTCTACGAAAAAGTCCTGAGCGGGAATCGCGAATTGATAATTCATCACCCCGTCGAATTGATCGCCCTCTAGCCAGGGCTGCGCCCATGTCCAGACCTCGCCGCTGATATACGCATCCGGATTGATCGACTTGACAAGTCCCCGCCACTGAACCCAGAACGGGTGGGGGATGTCCGGCGCCACATCCAGACGCCAGCCGTCGATCCCCGCGCTCACATCACCGTCGGGCGCCATCCACCGCCGTGTGATCGCGAAGATGTGTTCTCTTGGACCATCCGCCAGCCCCTTGACCGGGTCTTTTTTCAATAACGGCAACTGCCCATTGTCGTGGTCCCACCCACGCCACTGCACCCCACCGGGCTTGCCCGGCTTGCCGCCGTCTCCCCAGTCGATGATGTCGAACCATCCGGCATACGCCGAATCCCGCCCGTTCTTCAGCACATCCTGGAACGCGTAATGACCCTCGCCCACATGGTTAAATACCCCATCGAGAACCACCTTGAACCCCTGACGGTGCGCCTCTTGGATAAAATCCAGGAACACCCGGTCGCTCTTAGACCATTGCCACGTCGCCGGGTCGACCGCCTCACCTTTAAGCTCACCTTCCTCCGTAAGCACACCGAAATTGTCGTCGATGTGGCGGAAGTCCCCGGTGTCGTACTTGTGCATGCTGCGCGCTTCAAACACCGGGTTCAAATAGATCGCGTTCACACCCAGTTCCCGCAGGTACGGCAGCGCCTCGCGCACACCCTGAATATCCCCACCGAACCGGCGCCCCCAGACGCTGCCCGCCCCGCTGTAAAAATTCTCTGCACCCGGTGCCTCGCCCGGCAAGGTCGCCCACCAGTCCGATTGCCACCGATGTGTGTTCGGCGGGTCATTGGATACCTCACTGTTGCGGAACCGTTCGGGGAAGACCTGATACCACACCGCCGCCTTCGCCCAGTCAGGCGTCACAAACGCCGGAACCATCTCGCACCGGTACGCGGAGTCTTTTGCATCAACGAACGACTCGCTTAGCCCCCCCCCAGACCGATACAACGTCTCTTCGCCGTCGACCAGCTCAAACAGATACCGCACGGGCCCGCCGGGCACCTGGATCAACGCACCGTAACGCTCAAGACCCACCGCCTCGCCGCTGGGTTGCAGCGCATAACGTTTCCACCCCGTCCTAACGCCTTGGCCCCGCTCTTCCCCCGCGATCAGCACGGAGACACGTTGCACATCCTTGGCCTGTACACGGATGCTAAGCCGCAAAAGCGAGTCAGACGCCACCGCCATGTCCGGAACATTGCCCCGGTCGTGGATAATCGCCGAGGCTTCGACGTGATTTGGCTTGGGCGCAGGCAAACCCCGCGCATCGACACCCACCAGCACCGCCGAGTTGACCCCGTAGTTCCCGTCCGGCTGCTCAAATTCCTTGTCGCTGTTTGGGTCGTTGATCCAAGTCTCGCCGTTGACCACAAACTTGTACCAGTGCACCCCCTCGGACAACTTCACCAGTGCCTGATACACCCCGTCGCCCCGGTCGTGCATCGGCAGCGCATGCAAAGACCAGCCGTTAAACGATCCCGCCAGATGAACGTCACGAACACCCAGCTCGTCCCCGGGTGTATAGCTGAACAGATGCCACGACCCGGGTAGCTGCACCACTTCGCGCTCCGCCGGCCGATATTCAACGACCGCCTGGCCGCGGTAGGGATTGACCAGTAAACCAAACACCTCGCCATCGGCCTTGACAAATACCCCGCTCTGTTCTTCAACCCCATCGATCAGATACCGGTAGACAGATCCGTGCTCTGATTGGCTGGGAATCATCTGGTGCTGCGGCGGACCGCCGACGTGCAACTCGTATACAGCCGATTCAACCCCCCGAGCCTTCGATGCGCATGCACAAACCATCAAACACAACATGAACAGATGCGAAAGAACGGCGAACCTTCTCAACTTATCAGCCCGGCGACTCACCATCATCGGCATCGGTTGCATATCTCCATCGTTAGCCCCGGGCGACACCGGTGCGAGGTCAATCGCGGTAAAGGACCATCATCGAGAACGGCTGCAGCAATACTTCACCCGTGGCCTCTGCCAGCACCTCGACCCCCGCGAGCTGGTGATCCACAACGATGTGCCAGGAACCCTCCGGCAAAACAAACCGCTTGCCTTCGGGGTCGCCGTTGTAAGCAACCAATATCGTAGACCAGCTATCGCCGACCGCGCCGCCATCCACCTGGTACCACAGCGGCCCGGGCCCGTCGTGGAACGACATGAGTGTACGGACCTGCTTGCGCGTCGTCAGCCGAAGCGCCGGGTGTTCACGCCGAAGCCGGATCAGCCCGCGGGTGTAATCAAACACATCCCGGTACTCGGACTTCCTTGGCCAATCAAACTTGTTCACCTCGTCCCCGGCGTTGTACGAGTTGTGATTACCCAGCTTCGTCCTGGCAAAATCACTTCCGCCGTGCAAAAACGCCACGCCCTGAGCCGTCAGCACGATCCCCAGTGACAGCTTCTGCATCGCTCGCTTGGTCGCATCATCCGCATCGGGCAGCGTGTGTGCGAGCTTGTCCCAAAGCGTCCGGTTGTCGTGTGCCGAGACGTAGTTGATCGACTCGGTAGGGTGTTCGGCAAAATCATCGATCGCACCCGCCAAGCCGTCTCGCATCTCTTTGACGTGCCCGCCACCCATCGCGTAACCATGCGCTACGCCGTCCAGGTCGCCTCGGATCGCGTTTCGCAGGTGGTCGTTAAAGACCGCGACACGCATCTTCTTCTGCGCACCTTTTGGGAAATGTGTCGGCCCACCGCCGGTCCATGGCTCCCCATAGATCAGCAGGTCAGCACGCATCCCGTGCAACTCCGACTCGATCTGGGCCACCGTCTGCTTGTGCGTCATCCCCAACAAGTCAAAGCGGAACCCGTCGACGTGGTACTCATCAACCCAGTACTTCAACGAGTCAACGATGTATTTCCGCGCCATAGGCCGTTCGTCAGCGACCGCGTTGCCCGTCCCCGATTCATTCCGCAACCGACCGCCCGGCGTCGTACGGAAGTAGTACCAAGGCACCGCCTGATCAAACGGCGAAGCCCCGAACGACGTGCTCGTGTGGTTATACACCACGTCCAACACCACACGGATGCCCGCCCCGTGCAGCGCCTGGATCGTCGCCTTGAGGTCCTTGATCGCCTGCGCCGGGTCGTCCGGGTCCGTCGAGTACTGCGCCTCGGGCACATTAAATAACGCCGTCCAGTACCCCCAGTTGTATTCCTCCATCCCCGCACTGAAATCCTGAATCGGCAGCAGATGCACCGTCGTGACACCCAACTCCTTGAGGTGCGATACACCCGTGGCAATGTCCCCGGTATTCTCGTGCGCCAACCCCAGGTACTTGCCCCGGTGCGCCGGTGGGCAGGTCTCGTCCGCGATTGAGTAGTCACGGACATGCACCTCGTAGATCACCTCGTCCACAGGGCTCTTGCTCACCGGCGGCACGTCCTCGTCCCAGCCGGGCGGATCCGTCTTATCTAAATCCACTACCATCGAACGCGAACTATCCTTGCTCGCGGCCCGGCAATAAATGTCCGCAACCTCACGAACTTCCCCGTAGGACGTGAACCGGTACTGGTAATACACCCCGTGAAGATCGCCTTGCACCCGCGCACGCCACACCGAGCCGTGCCCCTTGGACATCGCCACCGTCTCGTATGGATCTTCAGCATCAGCAGACTTGAACAGCAACAACTCGACCCCCTGCGACACGGGCGACCAGGTCGCAAACGCCGTCGCCGAAGGCGTGTGGTCACTACCCAAAGCGGCACCCAGATCGTGGTAACGCTTGTCCGACAACACATCACGCGCAAACACAGCCGCCGCCCCGACCCCCGGCAGGTTCAGCGTCATGATCGTTGAGGCGTCCTTGAGGTCGATCGGCCGGTCAAGCTTAACCCGCAGGTCACGCGAACCCGACGCACCGTGGCCCATCGGCTTGACCCCGCTCACCGCGTATCGCTCATCACCGACCTGCACCCACCCCGCCGGGTCGCTCAGACGCTCAGCGGTCGCGGGCTGATTCAATCTCACATGCAGCTCACCCGGCTTATCGAGAAAGGCCCGTTGTATCTGCAAGGCGTAATCCAGTTTCGTCGGGTCCATAAATACACGTTCCTCGCCGGCAAGTAACCACGCCTCAGCAACCCCCGCCTCGTTCGGCGCTACAAATCGATCCACATCCGCGTCCCGCTCAACCCAATCACCCTTACGGATAATAAAGCCTACACGATCCGTCGCCTCATCAAGCTCGACCTGGGCATACGCCCCGTAGCTGTCGGCCTTATCAAAGGGATACGCCCGGCCTTCCTGGCCGTCCGCCCAGGCCCATGCGTTCCAGCCCTCATACTTCCCGTCGGGCCGATGATAGTGCAACACCACCACCGCCTGCGCCCCGACCGCCTCCGCAGACGCCGGCGCTACCGAAACATACCCCCCCTCGCCCGGCTCAGCCACAGCACCCGTCGGCCTGGCGTCCTGAGCCTCGTCCACCACCGGCGGCGTCGTATCAAAAGGCATACGCCCCTGACGGACCCACACCTCCGCCACGCCCCCCGCATCCAACTCGATCAGCCGGTCTCGGTCGCCATCCTTTTCCTCCCACTCACCACGACGAACCACAAACCCCAGCTTCGAGTGCGCCTCATCAAACACCGCCACCGCGTACAACCCAAACGCGTCCGAGCCGGTCAACCCGTACCCCATACCCTCCGACCCAATCGGCCAGGCCCACACGTTCCAATCCCCGTAGTCCGCCGCGTTGCGGCGATAGTGCACGATCAATACAGCCTTGCCACCGAAGTCCGCCGCCGTCTTCCCAGACGACAACGCCGCCGGCGTCACCCCCTGATCCCCCATGGGCGCAGCCACTGCCCCGGGGGCAACTTCCGCGACGCCATGCGCGCAGCACAAAAACAACACACCCAAGCACGCCAGGAGTGTCCATCGCCTCATCGAAACCCTTGCCTTTCCCTGGATCAGTCCGCCAACCGGGCAAACAGCCCCGGCACGCTTCCCCGACATATTCACCACTAAAAACAGGTGGAACCCCGGACAAGTCCCCGGCACGAAACGCCTCTAACGATCACTGGCCGAAAAAAACACTAACTACGACCCGACACAATCGAAGTCGAATCGCGCAGAACCAGGTGCGTCGCCAGTCTCTCGGAAATCTTGTCCGTCTTGCCCCGCACACGCTGAACCAGCAACTCGCACGCCCGGGCCCCGACCTCGTACAAAGGCAGGTGCACCGTCGTCAGGCTCGGGTTCACAAATGCCATCTGTTGGATATCGTCAAACCCAACCACCGACACGTCCCCAGGCACGCTCCGGCCGAGCTCGACCAGGCGGTGCATCGCACCCAGTGCCATCTTGTCGTTGCCCGCGAAGATCGCTGTCACGTCCGGGTGCCGATCGATAATCTCGTCGGTCGCCGCAGCCCCGCCTTCTTCGATAAACCGCCCGTCGGCCGTCCACCCCGCGTCGGTCTCAAGCCCCGCGTCGTTCATCCGGGCCGTGAACACCTCAAACACATCACGGGCCGTCTGGGCCTCGGGCGCACCGTTAATCAACGCGATCTTCTTATGACCAAGCTGCAACAGCACATTCATCACCTGCTCAGCCCCCGAGCGGTAATCGGCCACGACATAGTCCAGATTCAGATCCGGGAAGTAGTTATTCACACACACCATCGGGAACCCCGCCGCCGCGAAATCCTTCACGAACGGGTGCCGATCATTCACCCCCAGGCAGAACATCCCGTCCACAAACCGCCTCTCGAACAGCTCCAAGAGCTTACGCTCACGCAGGAAGTCCGGCTTCGCCGACTCCAGCATCACTTTATGACCCAGCCGGTCGGCCCGGTCACAGATCCCACTGAGCAACTCCCCGAAATACGGGTCACTAAATGCATGGCGCAGCGGCGGCAGCAGCACCGCCAGCACCCGCGTGTACTGGCTGGACAGGCTCTGAGCCAGTCTATTGGGCCGATACCCAAGCTTGTCAATGATCCGCCGGACCTTGATCTGCGTCGCCTTGCTGATCCGTGGGTTGTCATTCAGGACCATCGAAACCGTCGCCACAGACACACTGGCCTGCTGAGCAACCTCGCGCATCGACACCCGACGGGCTCCGCCCTGACGGCGGGGGGGCACAGCCTGACGCATCTTGCTCCCCACAAGCGCTGTAGAAGCCTCTGTCGTATTGCCCTGCGAGTCAGACATCGATCTCATTCCGAGTTAAAAAGGCACCGGGAGCAGGGCGAATACCACCCAAACCCGATCTAGTAAAACGTTAACTGCTTAAACAGTTTACCAGACCGTTGAACAGGGTCAAGCCTCATCCCAGAGATCTGTGGATAAATCCCCGCCTCGCAAACCTATCACTTAATCTAGCCCACAGCACCATTTGCGGCCCTTCCAGGTCCAGTTGGCCGGCCCGGCATGGGCAAAAAAAGAGGCCAAACGCCCCCCAGGTCGGGCTGACCAGCCACCCGAAAAGCGGTTGTGTTTATAACGTTTACAGCGATATCTGCCAGCAAATCCTTGACATGAGGCGATCTGGGGTTATATTCGTGTTTGGAGGAGAGACCCATCCCGCCGACTGATTCGGCCAAGGGCGTTGAGAAGGCGTGAAAGCACCCCTGTCAC
>JAJDCT010000313.1 GCA_029260695.1 Phycisphaeraceae bacterium | reverse complement strand
ATGAGTCCGCTGCCGTCGATATCGCCGCCTGCCCAGCCGAGGCCCGTGAGTCCGAAGTTGGCGTCGAGTGTGGCGAGGTCCGAGTTGGTGACGGAGCCGTCGAGGTCAAGGTCGCCGAAGTCTGTGCCGAGGATGGTCTGGACGAGTGTGTCGGCGTCGGCGCTGTCGGTGATGCCTGAGACATCCAGGTCGACCAGCCAGGCGGCGGAGCCGAACTGTGTGAATAGGAAGTCGATGTCGGCTGCGTTGGTGGATGAGTCTGCGTTGAGGTCGCCGCGGTCCAGTAGGACCTGTGCGAAGGCGTCGAGTGTGGGTTGTCCAGCGCCGGCGTTGGTGAGGATGTTGCCGAGTGCGAAGAGGTCGAGGTTGTCGACCAGGCCGTCGGCGTTGGCGTCTGCGGCGGCGTGGAACTTGTCGTTCTGGCTGTAGAGGATGTCCTCGAAGCCGCCTGGGACCAGGGTCAGGTCGTCGGGTGAGAAGGCGTCGTCGGAATTGAGGTCGCCGATGCCGGCGCCGTTAGCGCCGCTGGAACCCAGGCCGGCGAAGCGTTGGATGTTGAATGTGCCGGTCTGCTCGATGGTGAGGAGCGTGACGGTGTGGTTGCCGTCTTTGACGTTGAGGAATCCGCGCTTGAAGAGGTCGCGGTCGACCTTGAGGGTGGTGTTGGCGGAGGGGTCGACGTCGAGGATCTCGGCTTCGGTCGCGTTGGCGGGGAGGTCGAGGTAGACGAAGACGGCCGAAGCGGTCTGGTCGACGGAGCGCATCAGCAGGTCCATGTCGCCGGTGGCGCCGCCGTTGACATCGAAGCTGGCGACATCGGAATCGGGGAGCAGGCGGTCGACGTAGACGGCGCGTTTGAAGTCGTTGAAGACGGCGGGCCCGCCGTCGGTGCGGCGCCTAAAGGCGCGTGTGGTGATGAAGTGGTAGCCCTCGGAGAGTTGCGTGGCGTCGACGGTCTGTTCGTAGGCACCGTCGCCTGTGGGCGAGCCGAACCCGGGTGTGTTCAGTGTGGTGAAGTTTTCGAAGCCGTAGGTGGTGGAGCCCGGCGTGACGAAGTCGACGGCACCGGAGTTGTTGATGTCGAGCCCTTCGTCGATTTTGATAGCGGCGAAGTCACCGTCAGCGTCGAAGTCGCGGAAGCCGTCGGGGAGCGTGACGGCGTTGGTGTCGAGGCGGACGGTGAAGGAATCATTATTAATGATGTCGAAGTCGCCGATGACGGCGGTCGGACTTGTGGCGGTGGAACCTGCGCCGAAGTCGGTGGAGCTGGCGTTGGGTATTGAGACGGCGCCCTGGGGGTTCTGCAGGCCGTAGATGACGTAGCCCTTGCCGTGGAAGGTGCCGTTGTCGCTGCGGTTGCGTGGGATGGTGACGTTGATCTGGCCGGAGGCGTTGACGACGAGGGTGTTGGGGACGTCGTCGTTGGGGTCGATGTCCAAGTCGTCGGCGTTCCCGGAGAGCTCGACGAGGTGGGTCCCCGGTGCGAAGGCGGTTTGGACTCCGTTGCGTGTGTCTTCGCCGTTGGCGGTGCCGGAGTTGAGCGCGACGACGGCGGAGTTTCCGCGTTCGTAGATGTAGATATTAGAGAACCCCGAGGGGTTGAAAGCGTCGTCGAGCCAGCGTTCGTGGAAGTCGCCTCGGCCGTGAGTGTTTCGTAGGTTGACGAGAGTGGTGACGGTGTCGGAGCCGAAGCCACCGAGCGCGTCGTCTCGGCCGTCGACGGGGAAGGCTCGTCCTTGGCCGAAGTCTTTGGCGTTGTGGTAGACGATAGCGTCGCCGGGCCGCATGAGTGTGTATGCGAAAGCGACGTTTTCAAGGAAGGGGGTCCCGCCGGGTAGGGCGTCGTGGCTGTTGACGAAGGAGACGCCCTGGGTGCCGTTGCGTAGGCCGTCGTCTTGTGCGTCTTGCGTGGCGTTACGGATGCCGTGCCAGTTGTTGTTTCCGCCGGAGCCGGTGAGGTTGCCCTGCATGGCGAAGAACAGTGGGAAGTCCAGTGCGTCGCGGTTTCCCTGGACCTGGAAGTCCGTTGCATCGATGGCGTCGGGGTTGGTCAGGCCCTTGTTGATGAAGTTTTGCACGGTGGACTTGTTGCCGTCGAGCACTTCACTGAAGGAAAATATGGGTTTGTTTGAGCCGTCGAGCAGGGTCTGATTGCTTGCGTGGAAGACGGCCTGGTCGAGTTGATCGAGTGTTGATTCAGGGAAGTGCTTGGCGGCGTCGATACGGAAGCCGTCCACGCCGACGACCTGCACCATCCACTGTGCGTGGCGCATGAGCAGTTGCTCGGCGGTTTCGACGACTGCGTCGCCTGCCTGGGGGTTGGCGTTGTTGAAGTCGTGGCGGGTAACGAAGAACTCGCCTGGCCCGGGGTCGACGTCGATCTGTGTGCCGCCGAGGGCCTGGTCAGGGTAGAACCGTGCATTGGCGGCGTCGGGGATGTTTGCGATCCGGCCGAAGGCCTCGGCGGTTCCCGCGGGGATGTTGTTTGGGTTGCCCGGTGCGACGGGTTGGCGGATGAACTGGTGGGTTTTTTCTTGTGCGATGTCGACCAGCCCGGAAAGTCGGCCATTGATATCTCCGGACTCGAAAGCGCCATGGAAATCGCCGTCGATGTCGGTCGGGAGCGTGATGACGAAGCCGGGGTAGCCGCCCGCGTCTTCAAAGGAGTTGCCGCCGCCGTCGGTCTGCCCCAGTTCGGTGAATCCGTTGTGATTGAGGATCAGGTCGGTATAGACGTTGACGCCGGCGTTGTGCGCCTGTTGGATGGTGGTCTGGAGCCCGGTCTTGGTGCCGTAGGCGGTGGCGCGGTTTTCATCGCCGAGGTCGAAGCGGTTGTAGACGTCGTAGCCGACGGACTGGTCGCCGGAATCAGCTCGGCCTGGGGGCGGAACCCACATCGCGCCATAGCCTGCGTAGAAGACATCGACCATGCGTTGCTCGACGGTTTGCCAGCGAGCCTCGAAGAACTGAAGGGTGGCGGGGTTGGAGGTGTCCTGAGCGAGCGCGGCGGGAGTAGAGACGGCTAGCAGTGCGGATGCGAGGATACACGGTGCGATCAGAAGCCGTCGGGCTTGTGAGTTGGCTGGACGGACAGATACTGGCTCTGCGTCGTGGTGCATGCGCGTCGCTCCTGGGTCAAACAATTTTAGGCAGACCGTTACGGTCGGGGAGTTCGCCGTAGCGGTCGTTAAACGGAAACCCGTCGGGTCGTAGCAATCGGGAATCCCGATTGACCGCTTCGGTATTTCGGATCTCTAAAGCTGCGGCACGGCGGTTAGGCCGCGCCGCAGGGGGTTTACATCACATGACGAACCTTACGTTCGTCGGAGTCGGCCGATCAGGCGCGACGGCGGAGCATGGCCAGTCCACCGAGGCCGAGCAGAGCCATGGAGGCGGGCTCGGGGATGGTGAAGAA
>JAJDCT010000312.1 GCA_029260695.1 Phycisphaeraceae bacterium | reverse complement strand
AGCTCGAAGAGTGGGCGATGTTCGACCTGGAGCCGGACCATCCGGTGACCCGTCGGGGGAACCAGGCACGGGCGTTGTTTATCCAGTCACTGTGCCTGCAGCAGGACGAGCCGGAGAAGGCTTATGATGCCGCCCAAGAGGGGCTGGTGGTGGCGCTGGATGCCAGCGAGGAGTTGGCGTTGGCGCACTCCCGGCTGCTGCTGGATCGGCGCGTGTCGACGGGTGCTTTGCCTAAAGCCCCGATCGGTTGCGGTGTGTGTGCCGACCACACCAACGAAAACCTGAGAGCGGGTCTGGCCAGCAATTTCGACTACATCCAGTTGCCGATGCCTTGGCGTGCGATGGCCCCGCAGGAGGGCGAGAGCCGGTGGGAGCCAACAGACGACTGGGTCAGCTGGACCACGCAGGCCCGTGCCCCTGTCATCGCCGGGCCCTTGATCAGCTTTGAGCCCAGCAACCTCCCGGACTGGCTGTACATCTGGGAGCACGATTACGACACCGCCCGGGACATGGTTTACGAGCACGTCGAGCGCGTGGTCAACCGGTACAAGGACAGGGTCTTCGTCTGGAACGTGGTGTCGGGCTTGCACGTCAACAGCCACTTCACGTTCAACTTCGAGCAGCTGATGGACCTGACCCGCATGACAACGATGCTGGTCAAGAAGCTGCAGCCCAACGGCAAGGTGTTGATCGAACTGCGTCAGCCGTTTGGTGAATACTACAGCACGAATCAGCGCTCGATCCCACCGTTGATGTACGCGGACCTGATCGTGCAGTCGGGGATCCAATTCGATGCGTTTGGGATCCGGTTGCTGATGGGGCAGGCCACGGCCGGCCAATATACAAGAGACCTGATGCAGGTCAGCCAGTTGTTGGATCAGTTTTCTGCCTTCAACAAGCCGGTGCACCTCACGATCGCCGCACCCAGCGAGCAGGTCACGCAGATGATGATCCACGCGTCTGAGACCGGCGAGCCGATCGACCCGGTCAGCGGCCATTGGCGCCGGCCCTGGTCGCCGCAGGTGCAGAGCCACTGGCTTGAGGCGGTGTGCCAGATCGCCACCAGCAAGCCGTTCGTTGATGCGGTGGCGTGGCAGGAGTTGGCGGATCACCCCGAGGTCGAGCTGCCGCTGGGTGGGCTTCTCAGTGATGAGTTCGTGCCTAAGGAATCGCTGCGTCGGATGATCGGGTTTCGCCGGGACCTGTTGGCTGGAGCGGGTGCTGCCCCCAGCCCGCCGCCACCGGTCGCCGCACCGCCGGTCCCCGGCCTTGCACCGGACCCGGACGAAGCGACCGAGATGAATAACGGCCAACACATCTGATCACCTTGGTCGGGGAGCGTGTCATGTCGGTATCCACAAAGGCATTTACCCTTCTGCTGGGCGCGTGCCTTCTGGTCGTGCTTGGGTGGTCGGTGTGGCACCCTTACCAGCGCCCACACGATGGCGAGCGGTCGTCAGCCAAGCCGGTCGGGCTGCGGATCGACCTGAACACCGCTGGTGCAGAGACACTTGAGCTGTTGCCGGGTGTCGGCCCGAGCATTGCACAGAACATCATCAGGGCCCGTCGGGAGGGGGCGGTGTTCACCAGCCCCGATGACCTCGAAGCGGTCAAATTCATCGGCCCAAGTCTGACCAGCCGTGTCGACGCCTGGGTTGTCTACGACGAACCCCAGCCGACGCCCAGCAGTGGCGGACTCTCGGCGGCAGGGAAGGGTCTGCCGGAATGAAAAACCCACGCCTCTGTGGGAGGCGTGGGCTTGAGCATTGCGCGAACAGCTCTTGTGCTTTGAATGGTTTTAGGCCAAGGGCCGTAGCCCCTTGGGGCTAACAGCGGCGATGCGTGGGACGAGCCGACGGGTGGGGCGTTCCCTGAGCTTGCCCGCCCCCGGTCCGAGCGTGGGTTTGGGCACGATATTGGCCTTCGCCCTGGCGGTGGCACCGTGTTGGATGGTCAAGCTCTTGCCTGTCAGCTCACCTATGGTCAGGCTATTGCCAGTGAGTTCGATCGCGCCGTACACGATGGCCTGGCCCTCGAATCGACCGGTGTTGGTGAACTTGCCGCAGACCAATCGCCCGATCATCTCGCTGGGGTTGGATAGCTCGACGTGCCCCATGGTGGAGACGTCGCCTTCCATCCGCTGCCGCAGTGTCAGGTCCTTGAACTCAAGGGGGCGCGTACACGAGGGGCACCGCACGGACATGGCCCGTGTGGAGACCTCAAATGCACGTCCACAGTGTGGACAAAGAACCCGACGCAGCTTGCGAGGCTCGGGCCTGCGCGGATGGATCGTTGCCAGGGCGGGTCGCAGTGGCATCGTTTGGGTTTAGCCGATCCCGTTGCCGTTGCGGGCCGAGAGGACCTTGGGCCGACGCCGCTGGAGGATCTGGTTGACCGAGCCGGGCACCGTGGTGATCGACGAGGCGTCTTCCTGCTCGTCCTGCTCGTGGGTGTTCGAGCCGGCGGGCTTGGTCATACCGAAGCTTTCCTGCTCGTCGGTCTGCTTGAGGGCTTCCTTGGCGGCCTGGATGGCCTTGGGGCCGACGCAGACATCGCCCTGGAAGGTCGCGCCTTCGACGACGTTCAGCCGACTGGTGTAGAGCTGGCCCACCAGTTGTGCACCGGGGAGCAGCTCGACCGCGTCCTCGGCGACGACATCCGCCTCGGCGTGGCCGGCCAGCCGCAGGGCACCGGCGATGATCATCCCGGATACCTGGGATGACTCGGACAGCTCAAGTGTCCCGGTCACCCTAAGCGTCCCGGTGAAGTGGCCCATAATCAGTGCGTCGTTGTCCAGGGTCAGTTCACCGCTGATGCGGCAGTCCGGGCCCAGGACCGTCTTGCTTGTTCGCGCGTCGCTCATCTGTAAAACTCCTTCTAGGGATGCCGCCGAACCGCTTCGGCGAAGCATCCTCTTCATCGGGTGCTGCAGTGGATTTATCCAAAACAAAATTTGACCCGGATGATCGGTCTGATGGGGAGGTATTCTCGGACGCCTCAGGGGTTTTGGGCCTGCTGGTGCCCATGGGGGCTTGGGGGTATCGTGGCGTGCATGGACCCTTTGAGGCGTATGCGTATCCTGAAACAGCACGTCCAGACCGACCGGATGCTAGGCGCGGTGGCTTTGCCCCTAGGCGAGCGGCGGGCTCTTGAGGCGGCGGAGTCGAGCGGGCCTGGGGGAGCGATCCAGGCTCACGGGGACAAGCTTCGGCCCATCGTGGTGGTGCCTGAGATGGATCGTCAGCAGAAGATCGACGCCCTGCGCACGCTGGACGAGCGGGAGGTGCGTGGTTG
>JAJDCT010000311.1 GCA_029260695.1 Phycisphaeraceae bacterium | reverse complement strand
CCCGGAAGCCAACGAGCGAGAGGGGTATGTACCGAACGTCGTGTATACCTGCGGGGCGTTACTTAATGGCGATCTGTTGATGATCCCCTACGCGGTCAGCGATTCGGCGACCACGTTCGCGACCACGAGCATGTCTGACCTGTTGAGTGTCCTCACCGACAACGGCGGGCTGTAGTTGCCGGATTAACGCGCCTCACATCCATAGCCCGCACAACCCTGGCGCGTGTTCCTAACCAAGAAAATCCTTATCAATAGCGGGTCCCGCTGCATCGTTAAGCCGGGGGGTATTTTAAGAAAATCAGGTTATCTTCTGGCATATCTGCAGCGATTATCTCAAACAAGTATCCGTCCTCAATTAATTATGTCTTGTAACGGGTCATCAGGGTGGTATGCTTAGGTTTCCTGTATTGACCGGCCCGCTATCAACCGAGGACAAACTCATGAGTTTCCAACGCAACTGTCACACACCCAAGCCGTATGTGCTCGCTCTGGCGGGGTGTTTATCACTCTTGGCTTCCGATGCGAGCCAAGGGGAGTTGATCCAATTTGAATTCACAGGGAACATCACCAGCGTGGAAGATGACCTGAATTTCCTTGTTGGCTCAGGGATAGACATCACTGATACTTTCTCAGGATCATTTACTTACGACGACTCGGTGACCCTGATCCAGAACCAGTTCGACGCTGATGTAGGAGACCGCAGCGACTTAGGCGACCTCTCGATCACCCTCCACAGCGGCGCGGTGGACTACACGGGCTTCGTGACCGGCACAATGCGTGCGCAGAAACACGACAACAACACACCTACGTTTAACGACACCTTATTCATCACCGGGGGTGATGCGACGTTCCCGGCCCCGCTCCAAGGCACATTTGGGGCGGGCCAACACACATTGCAGGTTGCTTTCCGTGACAACACCAGCGCGGCGTTCTCTGACCACCTGACCCTGCCGTCATTGCTTCCAATAGCACCGGCAGGTTTACTAGACAGCACCATACTCTTCAGCGCCGCCCTCGGCGACGAGACGGGCTTTCTTGGGCGTTACAGAGTCAATGGCACGATCACTTCGATCACCCCGCCAGACCTGGTGGTTGGCGACCTGGACGGGGATGGTTTCGTCGGGATCACGGACCTGAACTTGATTTTGGGCAACTGGAACGCGACCGTTACTGCTGGCGACCTGCTTGCGGGCGACCCTTCCGGCGATGCTTTTGTGGGGATCGAGGATCTGAATGTGGTGCTGGGCAATTGGAACGCGGGGACGCCGCCGCCGGGTAACGCCGGCGTCCCCGAGCCTGCGACTCTCGCGCTGCTGGGCTTCGGCGGGCTGATCATGTGCCATTACCGGCGATCATCAGACTAATCACCGGGCCCGCATCACAGCACCGTCCATAAGAAGGCCGTCTGTCCCTGAGCTACCAAATCAATGGGCTCTTGGCACCCGCATAGTTAAGCTGGGGGATTTACATAATACAGAGCAAGCCAAGCAGCGACTCAAGGGTGTGAATCATGGCCAATCCCTGATTTGTTCTTGTTTCATGGTCTATAGTGTGTATTCTGAGAGTTCATATGATGCCGAACCGGATATCGGTTTCGGATCACTATGCCGGAGCTTGCGCGTGTCGCGCGTTCACGGCGGGAGAAAGACACAAGGAGCGGGGAAAGCGCAGGCCGCTTGGCGGCAGCGTTGTTGTTGCTACTGAGCATAGCCTGCTCACCGAGCATAGCTGTGCTCTTGCTGATTCCGCTACCACTAACAGCCCGATCAATTTCTTCGTGGAGTGAATATTACATTGCGATACTTTAACTACGCCCCCCTGCTGCCCGCGATTCTGGCAATCGCAACCGGTTCAACCGCTTCGGCAGGCATTCTTCCGTTCGGACCCACGCTGATGGCTGCGGTGCGCACTTCTACAGTCCCACATTTAACGGGTGTATTCGTGTTCGACACCGCCAATGCTCCTGCGACCAACCAATCTTCCAACGCCACACAAGATGCATCGTCGTCCGCGAACTTTACGGCCTTAAAATCGTTTGCGGAGAACTCGGCGAGTGGTGATCTTGCTTCCGCCAAAGTCCAAGTCGATGACCGACTTACGGTGAACACATCTGGCAGCCCCTTGGGCGCTACACGCCTTGAGATAAGTTGGCAATTGGGAGGAACGATCACCGGAATCGCATCCGCAATATTAAAAAGCACGTATCGATTGGATGGTACTAATGACCAACCGAACCTCACCTCTGATGAGCTGTTATTCGATACCGTCGGGGCCTTCAATCAAGAGGTAACTTTCGTGTACAACGATATCCCGCTTGGGACGCCATGGAACCTCCGCACGGAGTTGTCATCATCCGTAGAATCCCCAGACGTGGGCATCTCGGACTTTGCCAATTCAGTGACTCTGGCAAACGTGACCTTATACATTGACGACGTGCCTGTCAGCGCAGTCGTCACCGGGGAAAGCGGCACCACTTACGCGGTCCCTGAGCCAACCTCCTTAGCGGTGCTGGGGCTGGGCGGGGTGGTGCTGGCCTTCCGGCGGCGGCGAATATACCCCATCAACCTGGAGAAACAGACATGATTCACCGTTGACTCACTGTCATGGCACTCGTATTGATCATGCTTAGCCCTGTGGACAACGCCTGGGCTGATGTGATTTATCAGATCAACCACGCCTTGCCTGTCACTGGCGGGACCGCAGGCAGCGCCACACTCAACGTCAATGGCACGATTACGACCGACGGCACACTCGGCTCTATTAATACAGCCAACTTCACAGACTGGTCCATCACCTTTGATTCAGATAACCTCGCCGCGCAAACGGCGGTGCCTGCCAATTCTTCCTGGTTCTCGTTGAACGGGCTTGTATTTCAAGCAGCCTCTACGGAATTATTTCTGCAACTGCCCACGAGTATCCAACAACGGATCGACTTACTGACGACGGTCGGCGCTCAATGGATTTGGAGTGATGAGCCGGGCGGTAATATCGAAACCACCCTTCGTGTCTCGCTCTCCGATACGGTTGATAACGACGTTCATCTTTCAGGGCCCCATGACACGGCATTCTTACTTGGCGTCGTGCCCGAGCCGGCGTCGCTCTCGCTGCTGGGGCTGGGCGGGTTGGCGGCGTTGCGGCGGCGTAAATAGGGGAATTCTCATCCGAGTCGGCGGGTTTTTGTCGTGGTATCGGTATAATTGAACCATGGGCAAGTTCTACCCCTTTGCATCGGCGCTGATCGTTATCTGTCTCGTGACGGCTTCGGCTTGGGCGGTGCCTGCGCCTAAAGACGTGGTGATGTACGAGGTGAACCTGCGGGCATTCAGCCAGGCGGGCGACCTGGCGGGGGTGACGGCGAGGCTCGACGAGATCCAGG
>JAJDCT010000310.1 GCA_029260695.1 Phycisphaeraceae bacterium | reverse complement strand
GACGGTCTTGGCGGACGGCGTGAAGGTCGTGATCGCCGACAAGGAATGCGGGATCACCTTCCACCGCCGGGCACGCGCCGCTGAGCGTGGCCAACTCAAGCAGCACGGGTACCTGCCCAAGAAGACGTTCATGAACGTCGCTACCGAGGTCTGCGAGTTCTGCTTGGAATGCACCAACCAGACCGGCTGCCCCGGGCTTAAGATGGCGGGCACCGACTACGGCCCCAAGGTTCAGACCGACCTGTCATGGTGCGTCAACGACGGTGCGTGTGAACGTATCCACGCGTGCCCTTCGTTTGAGGAAGTCACCGTTACACGCAAGCAGCCCAAGCGGATGGGCGACGAGCATGTGGAACTGAGCGACCTGCCCGACCCCGAGCGGCCGATCCACGCCGAACAACCCACTTGGCGCGCCCACTTCTGCGGCGTCGGCGGTATGGGCATCGGTGTCGCGACCTCGATCATGGTCAAGGCCGGGCACGAGATGGGCTACCAGGTCAGGTTCCTGGATAAGAAGGGCTTGGCGATCCGAAACGGCGGGGTGTTCTCACAACTGGTCTACTCAAGGCCCAAGCCCAACGGCGAGCCCGTCCCCACCACCGCGCAGATCCCCTACGGCACGGCAGACCTGCTCATCGGGATCGACCTGCTCGAAGCCGCGCGCTCGATCGACCCGAAGCTCCCGTACCGTGTCGCCTCACCCAAGCGCACCGCCGCCGTCGTTAACACCGCCAAGACGCCCACGATCCTCTCACTGATGGGCCGGGACGATTTCGACGTCGACGAGCTTCAGGACACGCTACGCAAATACACCTTGGCCGATAGGTTTGTCGGGTTCAACGTCGGGGACCTCTGCGAGCGGATCCTCGACACCAAGCTCTACGCCAACATCATGATGCTGGGTATCGCCTTCCAGAAGGGCTACCTCCCTCTGACCCGTGAGGCGATCGAAAACGCCATCATCGACGTGACCCGTGGCGAGAAGGACCGCAACCTTAGGGCCTTCACCATCGGCCGCAAGATCGCCGTCCGCCCCGACCTCTTTGTTGTCGAGCCCCAGCACGAGTACGAATCCGCCCGGCAGGCGCTACGGCGCAAGATCAACACCCTCGCCGCGTGGTACGGCAGCGAGTGGGTCGGCCGGGTTATCGATCAAAACAAGGGCCAGCGCATCGCCAAACGGTTCCGCGTCCTGATGCGTCAGACCTTCCGATCCACACGCGGCATGCACGTCGAAGACCAACTGATGCGCGACGTCATCATCCGGGCCTACGACTGCGTACTCTGGGGCGGGATCGACTACGCCAGGCAATACTGCGAACGGCTTGTCGAGGTCTTCCAGAAGGACGACCCCGCGCAGGGCTACCAGGTCACCCGGGCCGTCGTCTGGAACCTCGCCAAGGCCATGCTCATCAAGGACGAGGTCTACGTCTCTGCCCTGTTGACCAGCCCCGAGAAGTACCGCCGGGACCGCAAGCGATTCAACGTCAACCCCGAGCGCGGCGACAGGATCACCTACCGCCACCACAACCGCCCCGAGTTTGACATCTTCGGCCGGCGTATACGCTTCGAGTGGAAGGCCCGGGACTGGCAGCTACGCATCATGTCGTCCTGCGCGGTCCTGCGTAAATTCCTGCCCGGCTGGCACGCCCGCGAGAAGCAGTTCCGTGACTGGTACATGCAATTGGTCGACAAGATCGAATGGAACGGGACTCGCGATTACCAACGCTGGGTCGCGATCCTCTCGACACCCAACAACGTCACCGGCTACCGCGAAGTCCGCTACCCCAAACAGGACGCCGCGATGCGACAGGCCGAGCAGCTCCTGGCGATGGACCCCGATAGCTTCGAGCCCGCCATGGCCAGCCCACCCGACGAAGAAAAATCCCTGGTCAGCCTCCCCGTTGTCCAGCAGGTAGGGGTATAACGCCGGGCTACATTCCGCTTCTAAAAACAACAGAATCGCATCACAATCGGTTTGTGTAATGCGATCTTGAGCAATCACAATCCAAGCGTAGCGTGGAGAGGGACAGGCATATCTAGCCAGATTTGTTACTAACCGCGGCGTGACACGACGCGGGCTCTGTGGGGCGTTGCCGCGCAGCTATGAAAACTACTTCCGTTGGATTGAGAATGCTCTAGCTCGTCCGTTGGTAGAACGGGATCTCCACGATCTCGCCCTCGACGCGGCTGGAACCTGCGGCGACGGTGACGGTGTCGCCGAGGGTGCAACTGCCGGTCTTGACGTAAGCCAGCGCGATGGGGTACCCGAGCGTGGGCGAGAGGCAGCCGGAGGTGACGGCCCCGAGTTGATCGCCATTTTGATAGATCGCATTGCCCTGACGGGGGGTGCGCCGGCCCTTGAGTTTCATGCCGACGAGTTGGCGTTCGGGGGTTTGGCCCTCGATCTTCTTGAGTGCTTCCTGGCCGATGAAGCCTTCTCCGTCCTCGTCCTTGTCCTTGTCGAGGCTGACCGCGAACCCAAGGCCGGCGGTGAAGGGGTCGGTGTCTTCATCGATCTCGTGGCCGTACAAAGGCATCGCCGCTTCGATCCGGAGCGAATCGCGTGCGCCCAGACCCGACGGCTTGATCGCTGCGGCATCGCCCGGGTCTTTGAGCAGCATCTTGATCACCGTCCCGGCCATCTTCGCGGGGAGGATCACCTCGACGCCATCTTCGCCGGTGTAGCCCGTCCGGCTGATGACGATCTTCATGGTCATCACGCTCTTGACGCAGAAGCTGTATCGCTTCAGCGCCGGGACTTCACTTGAGAATTGATCGATGATGTCCATGACACCCGGCCCCTGCAAGGCGATCATCGCGGTCGATTCTGTTTTGTCTTTGATCTTGACGGCCAGGCCACCCTTGTTGTTATCTATATGGACCAGGATTTTTTCGCGGTTGGAGGCGTTGACGACCAGCATCCACTTATCCAGGAAGCGGTAGACGATCACGTCGTCCTTCACACCGCCGTCTTCGTTGCAGATCAGGCTGTACCTGCAGGTGAAGTCCTTCATGTCGCCGACACGGCGTGTCAGAAGACGTTCGAGGAATGGCTGGGCGTCTTTCCCGGTGAACTCGATACGCCCCATGTGTGAGACGTCGAACAGCCCACCGGTATTCCGGACCTGCTTGTGTTCGTTGATGATGGACCCGTAGCGGATCGGCATCTCCCACCCGGCGAAGTCGATGAGCTTGGCGTCGTGCTCGAGATGGAACCCGTGGAACGGTGTCTCCAACAGTGGTGGGGCTTCTTGCTGTTCCATGTGCGGGTTTCGACCTTAAATATAGATAAAGGTGGCCTGATCAGATCAGTCAGGCTAGCGGGTGGGGCCTGTGATGACAAATAGCAGGGTTTTTAACGGTTCATCGCCATGTGCCCGGAACCGGCTTGGGGGTCGGGGTCGACGTTGGTTGGCACCCCTAAGTACATCAGGCTCTGCTCCATGACCTGCCTGACCGCCGGTGCGGAGACAACCCCGCCGTAGTGCCCAATGGACTTGTCCGGGCGGTGGATGAAGCAGCCGACCACCAGCCTCGGAGCGTCGGCGGGGGCTCCGGCGATGAAGGACGAGACATACTGGTCCTGGTAGTAACCGCCCTGCTTGAGGTTGGGGAGCTGGGCCGTGCCCGTCTTGCCGAATAGGTCGTAAAGCTCGGAATTGGCCTTCTTCCCACCGCCCTCGGTGACCTGGCGTCGCAGGACCGAGCGGGTGTAATCGGCGACCCGTTGATCCAATACACGCACGCCCAGCGGTGGGGGGGTACTCGCGGGCCCCAGCACCGGTAAGACCGTCGGTGTTCGTAACATGCCGCCGTTGGCGATCGCGCTGAACGCACGGACCATCTGCAACGGCGTGACACTGACCTCCTGGCCCATCGGCACACTCGTCACCGAATAATGCGTCCACTTCTTCAAGGGATGCACGACCCCGCCGATCTCGCCGGGCAGGCCCGAGCCGGTGGGCTTGCCGAACCCGAACCGCACCATCGCCTCGTGTAGTTTTTCGGCACCCACGCGCTCGGCGACGATCGACATGCCGATGTTGCTGGAATAGATCAACACCTCGTCCCAGGTGATCCGCCCGTGAGGCTTGGCGTCGTGCAGGCGACGTCCCTTGCTCGTGCGGTGTACCCCAGTCGAGGTCGTGTCGATCATCTCGTTGGGGTCGGCGGCACCGAGCTGCGTCATGGCGGACCAGATGATTGGCTTGAAGATCGAGCCCGGCTCGAAGATGTCGGTCACCACCCGGTTGCGCCGCACCTGGGGCTCGACCTTGTTGAACGTCGCCGGGTCGAACGCCGGGTAGTTCGCCATCGCCAGTACTTCCCCGGTGAACGGGTCCATTACCACCAATTGGCCTGCCTCGGCGTGGTACTTCTCGACCGCTTCGGCGAGGCTCGCTTCGGCGATCGATTGGATCACCGTGTCGATCGACAACCGCAGGTTTTGGCCGTCGGTCTGCTTCTGGTAGTTGCCGGCTTCGACCCAGAGCGCCCGCCCGCGCGCATCACGCTGATAGCTGACACGTCCGACGGTGGCGGCGATCTGCTTTTCGTAGACCTGCTCCAGCCCAGCAAGCCCCTTGCCCTCGGCACCGACGAAGCCGATCAGTTGACCCGCCAACGGCCCTTGCGGGTAGTCGCGCACCAGCACCGGGTCGGTCGCCAGCCCGGGGAGGTCAAGGTTTTTCAGTAGCTCGGTCCGCTGGTCGTTCATCCTGCGGTCCAGAACGATGTACCGGCTCTTGGGCCGGGCTGCCATCGCCAGTTCGATAACAACCGGGTCGTACCCCAGCCCGTAGCCCGCCTTCTCTGAGAAGCTGGAGCGGTCGACGATCAGGACCGGGTCGACGAACAAACGCTTGGCGATGCGCGTCGTCGCCAGCACCCGGCCGTTGCGATCAAGGATCGTGCCGCGTCGGCCCTGCAGGTGCCGGGTACTTTGCTGCGACCCGAGTTTCGAAGCGAGCCGTTCCTGAGGGTAGGTCTGCAGCTGCACCACCCTGCCAAGCAGGATCAGCAACACCACCGTGACCAGGATAATCATCACGCGCCCGACCAGCAGAACCCGAGCGGGGCTGCGGTCTACCTGGGTCGGCACACCACCGGGCCTGAGCACCGGCTGGCTGTTGGCTTCGGTATATAAGTGGCCATCATCGCTCATAGTTCGCGTCGACGAGGGGCATCGGCGGTTCGTCCTGAACCTCGGCCTGACTAACCGCCGGCTCCATCTCCAGGCCCACGCGCGCTAGCGCTTCATGCAGTGCCTCGGGGCCGGTGCGTTTGGCGATACGGACCTGGGTGTCCCAGGTTGCCTGGCTGTCCCGATTCATCTGCCGATGCAGCCCGGTGATCTCGTGCATTAACTCAAGGCGCTGCTGGCGCAGATTAAAAACAGCCGAGCCCATCACCACCGCAAGCACCAAGGCCGTCAATAACTTGGCGAACATAGTGCTGTCCGGTGCGGTTTACAGATACGGTTACGGTCACGTCGTGGTAACGGCACCCTGCGATTTCGCGGAGCGATACGGGTTGCCAATCCTGCTCACCCTTCCAGGGCACCCAAGTGATTTCCGAGTCGTCTTATCGAGGGATGCGTAACTTTTGCCCAACGATGAGGCGGTCCGGGCTCTTGAGTTTGTCGCGGTTGGCCTGGTAGATCACCTGCCACTTGCTGCCATCGCTCAATGTTTTCTCCGCGATCTCTGTGAGGTTGTCACCGGGACGGACGGTGTAGGTCTGGTCACTGCTACTTGGCTTAGGTGTCCTGCCGGGTGTCGACGTGGCTGTTGGTGTGCTGTCGGCCGCGCCGGGCAGACGCAGCTTCATCCCGACCTGCAAGCCTTGCGGGTCGTCCAGCTTGTCACGGTTGGCATCCAAAAGATCTTGCCACCGGGTAGCGCTGCCCAGGTGCTTGGTCGCCAGTTCCGAGAGCGTGTCGCCGGACTCAACAGTGATAGTTTTTCCGGGACGCTGAGTGATACGGGTATCCACGCGGA
>JAJDCT010000309.1 GCA_029260695.1 Phycisphaeraceae bacterium | reverse complement strand
GGGGTTGTAAATATCGGCGTAGCCGTCGTTGGTCAGGTCTGTAAAGACGACGCCGCCTGCGTGAAACTCACCGGACCCGCTGGGGATGGCGTTCAGCCCGTTCACGGCTGTTAGATCGGAAAAGAGAGCAACCACCGGGTCCGCCGCCAGCAGCAGGCGTGCTTCGAGTGGTTCGAATGTGATGTCGCCGCGATTTGATTGGCCCAAGCGAGGCCGTCGCCGCGATGTGCGATAAGCCGACCCGCCTAGGGGACTTGGCCCGAAAACCGAGGCGGTCAGGTGGGAAATAGGTTTGGTAGGACTGGCGCCACGAAAGATCATTTGGTGCTTTCTCCACTCGACCCACGGGCGAGTGTAATGGTTTACATCCCTGACCTTACCTCAATTTATTGAGAATACAAGGATTTTTCGTCGTAATGAGCCCCTAGTGCTCGTGCGGGTCGGTTGTGGAGGGGGCGGCGTGAGGGCCAGCTAGATCGTGTGGTTCTTGCTGGAGACCGGGCATGGTTGCCTCAGGCCCGTGTTGGTGAGTGCTGGCTTCGAAGTGGCTGGCGGCCCAAGCCATGGCGACACCCAGGAGCAGGGCGGTGGAGAGCTTGCCGCGGTCGTGATGATGGAATTGCAGTTCTGGGAGCAGGTCGCTTAGTGAGACGACCAGGAAGACGCCGGCACTGAAGGCGACGGCGGCGCCGACGGCGTGGTTTTCTTCCAGGTGGGTGGTGGCGAGACCTAACTGAAAGAGCAGCGCGCCCAAGGGGACGGCCAGCGCGAAGAGGGCGTTGACCAGGTGCCGGGACGCGACGGGCCAGCCGCCGGCGGCCATGAGTGTGCCCAGGGTGAGTGAGTCGAACGGCTTATGCAGGAGGATGACCAGAAACACCGCGATCCCGGGCCAGGCCCCGCTGCCGGATGCGTGGGCGTCGGCGAGTGTTTGCGAACTCATCGCGGCGGAGAGTGCGACGCCTGCGATGATGCTGTGGATAGTTAAGCCGACGGCTGCGCCGCCCCAGCCCAGGCGGTGTTCCTGTGCTTCGCCCAGGGTTGATGCTGCGTGGTGATCGCATGTGTGGTCGCATGCTTGGTTGTGCGTGTGTTCTTTGGAATGCTCGGTATCGCCCTGGCCTTGGTCGTTGACGGGGGGGTTTTCCGGCGGTGCGTCGTGGTGGTGGAAGCAGAAGAAGCGTTCGAGAAAAAACATCCCAAGCAGCCCGACGATCAACCACCGCGCGGCTAGCCCGGGCTGGATCGTCATCAGGGCGTGTGGCAGCAGGTGCAGGACGGCGACGCCGAGCATGAACCCAGCGACGAGGCTGATCGCCAACTGCATCCGCTTGTGTGTGAGCTTGACGATCAGCGGGATCAGGCCGCCGGCGAGTGAAGCCAGAAGGATCAACAGGCAGTAGACCAGAAGAACGCCGGTAGTCGTCATCAGTAGGTGCTCACATGTAGATAAACCAAGCGGTTTGGATATAACAGATACGGCGGGTGCATGCGAGGGGTTCCCCCGGCAGCTTATGTGTGGCTATAGGTTATCGGTCGGCCCTGGGGCGTGTTGTCAGGCGGTCGGTAGTGCGTTTATTTGTTTGTAGGCTGGGGTGGGGCTTGGCCCCTTGCTTGATTTGGCCGAAGGGGGTACAAATGGGGCATCTCCCATCCGGCCGGACGCCTTTGACAGGTCCGGGCCGAACCGTCAGAACAATCTGGCCGTCCCATTTGAGCGGCATTTTGTGTTTTGAGGGACCGTGAGGGGGAACGGCGTGGCGTGCAGGCTTTTTAATGAGCTGCACAGGCCACCACCCGGAGGAAACACGGCGGATGCCAGATTGAGACTGGTGTAGGGTCATTAAGGCTCACGAACGCCGGATATCCAAACAGCCCAGGCATCGGAGAAAGGGCGAAAGCCCGAGTCCTGAGCGTTTCCCAAGTGATTGACATTGTGTCAGTGCAGCCCATGGCCGACCGCGGCCGGTTTTGGGGATCTGGCGCATCCCGTTGGATTTATTTTTGTTGGGGCGGACCGCCCCTGAGCCTCCCCCGGCACGAGCCGGACCGGCAAAGCCTTTATCTTTTGCCTCTGCGTCGCGGATGAACCCGACGCCCCCCACGAGCGACATCTATGCAAACGACGACCGGGATTCTCGAGATGGGTAAGCGAGCCGATGGCCGGCTGCGCCAACTGGACCAGACTTATATCTCTTCGCCGACGGACCCCGTGGTCCTGGCCAAGGACATCGACCGCTTCGGGCTACGCCCCGGTCTGCTCTTAGAAGTGGAGTTGGGTAAGCCCATGGGCGGCGGCGGGGGGAATAACCAGCAGCCTCAGCAGGGCCGCAAGGGTAAGGGCAAGAACCGCAAGACCAAGAAACCCAAGTTCGACGCCATCGCGCCCAACGCGCTTCGGGTCAACAAGGTCATCTCCGTCGAGGGGATTGAGCCGGAGGCGTTTCTCAAGCAGGCCCGCAAGTTCGAGGACCTGACCACGGTCGATCCCGAGCCGAGGTTGACCCTTGAGTATCCCGAGTGTCCCCCGGCATGCCGATTGATCGACCTGTTCTGCCCGATCGGTTACGGGCAGCGAGGCATGATCGTCAGCCCGCCCAAGGCCGGCAAGACCACTCTGCTTCAGAATATCGCCGCCTCGTGTGAGAAGAACCACCCGGATGTCATCACGATCGCGTTGCTGATCGACGAACGCCCGGAGGAGGTCACCGACTTCAGGCGCAACGTGCCTTGCACGGTCTGGGCTTCCAGCAACGATCACACCGCCGAGAAGCACTGCGCGATGGCGATGCTTGCGATCGATCGGTGTAAGCGCTGGGCGGAGATGGGTAAAGACGTGGTGGTCGTTCTGGATTCGCTGACAAGGCTCGGCCGGTCGTTCAACACCGCGCCGAACATGCAGAACACCGGGCGTACGCTCTCCGGCGGTCTGGATGCCGGCGCACTGGCGATCCCCAAGCAACTGTTCGGTGCCGCACGCCGCTTCGAGGAAGGCGGCTCGCTGACCATCATCGCCACCGCGCTGGTCGACACCGGCAGCCGCGGTGACCAGGTGATTTTCGAGGAGTTCAAGGGCACTGGCAATATGGAACTGATCCTCGATCGGAAGATCGCGGAGCAACGCCTCTTCCCCGCGATCGACCTCGCCGCCAGCGGCACCCGTAAGGAAGACAAGCTCATCGGCGAACACGAGCTGAACACCATGACCGCCCTGCGTCGCCGGTTATTGAATATGCCCCCGCCGCAGCAGGTCGAGCAACTGCTCAAGGCGCTCGAACGCTTCAAGACCAACGCCGACTTGGTGGGTAATCCCCAGTCCCCCGGCGCGGCACCGACCGCCGAACAGGAGCAGCGCGGCCCGTTGGGCCCGGGGCGGCGCAAGCAGCGGACGGGGACGGTCTGATACCACGGTACTACATTGAGATTCACAACAAAAAACCCACCCGGTAATGGCGTGGGCGTCTTTGTTTGTATAAACGTCTCGGCTATTTAAGGGCCGATAGATCTGCGCCGTGGTTGATATGATACGCTTGTCCTTCGATCACCAAGGCCGGGACCGACTTGACGCCCGCATTCTCGGCGTCGCTCAGCCGACTCGAATCCTCGCCCAGGTGGACAACCTCGACTTCGAAACGCTGCTTGTCCAACGCCGCCGTGATACCCTGTTCGGCCGAGATGCATACCGGGCAGCCCGCGTGGTAGAAAACCGCTTTACTCTTCATCGTGATACTCCTTTGTACTCCGGATTACTGGCTGCAAGACACGGTGTCTTGATGGGGTATCATGCCCTATGCCACGAGAGGATCAACCGGTTACCGATCAGTAAGGTGGGTACTTTTTGGTACAAGTTCAGGAACGATCAGATGCAAAAAAATATGATTGGGCCAGGAGATTTTTATCCGTCTGCCGGGAAGTTACCCGTCTCCGGCATGGTCGAGAGTATCGTAGGGTGCAAGTGGTCGTTGCATGTGCTTGCCCAACTACGCCAGGGCGTGAACCGCCCGGGGGCTCTGGCACGGACCGATCCGGGCCTGACCACCAAGGTCCTCAACGAACGGCTGGCGAAGATGGTCCGTTTCGGGATCGTCGATAAGTGCGTTTACCCGGAGTCACCACCCCGCGTGGAGTACCATTTCACCGGATTTGGTCAGAAGTTCCTTGGGGTGCTGGATGCCATTAAACACCTGCAGGATGAGGTAGATAATGATTGATGCTTGGCTCATTGAGATAGCTACGGCTCGATACGCTGGATCAGAAATTTGACAGTTCGGTGGGGTACATCAGCCTGGCAAACCGCAGAACTCACTGCGATGCCTTGAACACCAACGTCTGTAAGACCGCCGAGATTTTCGGTTGTGATCCCGCCGATGGCGAGGTGGGGGAGTTGGTTCCAGGCGAGGTATTGTTTTAGGTATTCGGGGCCGGCGATGGTGGGTTTGTGTTTTGTCGTGGTGGTGAACATCGGGCCGACGCCGCAGTAGTCGGCGCCGTCGCGTTGGGCTTGGCGCGCTTCGTCGAGGTTTGAGGTGCTGACGCCGATCAGCAGTTGGTTGCCGACGAGTTTGCGTGCTTCGGTGCAGGGGAGGTCGGTTTGGCCGAGGTGTACGCCGTCGGCATTTGCGAGCAGCGCGACGTCGGGCCGGTCGTTGACGATGACGCTGACACCTTTGGGCCGGCACAGGGCGACGAGTTGCTGGGTGCGGGATAGCAGCTCGCCGGCGTCGAGTTGTTTTTCCCGGAGTTGGATGCAGTCGGCCCCACCTGAGATGGCGGCCTCGGCGACGCGCAGCCAGTTGCCGTCGGGGCAGATTGATTCGGTGATGAGTACGCACAGCCGCCATTGCTTGGCACAGCCAGAGCTAAGGGCGGTGTTGAGTTGTTGTTCCAGGGCGTAGCCGCGGTAGCGGAGAGATTCAATTGTTTGCGCGAAACCCTCAGCGGTTTGGCCGAGGGTTTTGCCGTACTCCTCCAGCGAGCGTAGGGCTTCACTTAGGCGTTTGCCGGCGGCGGTGGCAGTGTCGGCTGCACCAGTGCGGTTCATCTCGCTATCGGTCGTGATTGATGTGCCGACATCGTTGGGCGTGTCGCGCCAGGCGTGCAGTGGGCCGATCAAGGAGAGGGCTTGCGCCAGGTCGTGGCGGAGCAGTTTGAGTTGTTCACAGAGGCTGGGGTCTTCAAGGATGAAGCGAGCGGCGTCTTCCATGACACGCAGTGCTTCACGTGCGCGGTTGGCGTTGGCGTCGATGATGCGCAGGACACCGGGCATGTCAATTGTTCCCGGTCTTACGTGGGTGGTAGATCATCCAGAGGTTTCGGCCGTAGATCAACCAGCCGGTGCCTTGGCCGAGGAACCCGACGATGTCTTTACGCCAGATGAAGTAGGCGATCAGCATCGATGCGCCGAACAGGCTCATCCACCAGAACGCGGGCGGGACGACGGATTGCTTTTTCTTTTCGCTGGCGAGCCATTGGACGATCATCCGTCCGGTGAACAGGACTTGGCCGAGCAGCCCGAGCGTGACCCAGGCGATGCCGATGGGCGAGGAGATATTCAGGATCTTGAAGGTGAAGGTGCGCGAGTCGTCTTTTTGTAAGAGCAGCAGAGCGTACTGTTCAGATGACAGTGGGTCTGTTTCGCCATTGAGGTAGGTGACTAGAAAGTAGGGTGCGGGGTGGTCGTTGTCAGGAGGCAACAGTTGGACGGATTCGACCATGGCCGGCGTGTCGTGGATCGTGACACCCGGAGACCAGGTGCCCGTACGCATCTGCCAGGCGAGATAGGTCACGCCCAACGCGGCGATGAGGATAAAACCCATGACCATGTATCGGCGTTTCACTTTGAGCTCCGTGGTGCGTCGCCGGGGCCGACGGGGTCGGTCGAAGTATCGCGGTATCGTTTGATCATCCAGCGCACGGCGAAGAGGTCGAGCAGCCCGGCGGGCCCCCTGGAAAGCAAGCCCATCCCGTACTTGGTGGAGCCGGCGTTTCGGGATCGGTGATTGACGGGGACCTGGATGATGGTAGCGCCGAGCATGCGTGCGTAGGCGGGCATGAACCGGTGCATGCCCTTGAATTGCAGGGGGAACTGCTTGGCGAATTCGGCGCGTACGACGCGTGCGGAGCAGCCGGTGTCACGGACCGGGTCACGCAGGACCCACAGGCGTGCCTTGCGTCCGATGAGGCTGCCGATTTTTCGTATCGCGTGGTCGTTGCGGTTGGTTGAGCGGTCGCCCTGGACCATGTCGGCCTGGCCGGCGTCGATCCTGGCGAGCATGCCGGGGAGGTCTGCGGGGTCGTTTTGCAGGTCGGCGTCGAGTGTTGCGATACACCTGCCGCGTGCGGCCTGAATCCCGGCGTGCATGGCGGCGGATTGGCCCCTTGGGCTTGGCCGGTGCAGGACGCGAAGCCAGGGGTGTTGGGCTTGCAGTGCGGTGAGTGTGACAAGGGTCTGGTCGGTTGAGCCGTCGTCAACGACAATCAGTTCAGCGTTGATTTGAGCATCACTCATCGCCTTGCCGACTTGTTCGACCAGAGGCTCGACGTTGTCCTGTTCGTTCAAAGCGGGGACGACGATAGATAATGCCGGCGCACCGGCGTTTGAGGGATCGGTGGTGTGTTGCGGTTCGGCGTCGTGTGAGGTGGATGTTTCTGTATAGGGTGTCATGATCCACCGGGCATCGTAACGGATTGGCCGGACTGATCGTGCGCTGGGCTGTCGGGGGTCGGGTTCATCATCGGGCCGCGTGACAGGGGGATCAGTGTGACGCTCATGAGGACGACGGCCCAAACCGACCAGCAGACCATCGCCTTGCCTGGGTAATGCCTCAGTGCGAACCGCATGCTCAGAGCCGTGATCAGAAGGAGGCTGACGCCCAGCCCCAGCCAGAAGTACCACGTCATCGGCGCGACGATCGGGTGGGGCAGGACACCTTGCTCGACCAGCGCTGATTGGAAGTACATCCCCGCCGGCAGCGCCACGGAAACGGCGGCGAACAGCGCGAGGTGTGGCCAGCGAGTGAGTCTCCAGATCCTGGCGTGTCGCGCTTCGGAGGAGAGGTCGCTGAATAGCCTTAGGCACTGCCCGATGAGGATCGCGGCAGCGGGAAGCAGGGGCAACAACCCGGCGAGGCCGTCGCCGCTTGGGCCGGTGATGACCAGTAGGGATACGCACAAGAGCCAGGCCCAGCCGATGAATACCCGCCGTCTGACCCCCGAGGATGAAGCGCTGAATGGTTGTGCGAGCGATCCGATCAGCCACAAGGTCCAAGGCAACACCAGGACCAGGATCAACAGGCCGCGATCTGATACCGCCAGTCCAAATGCGCGCAGGCTTGTCATGCTGTCAGGCCAAAGTCCGCTGACCCACAGCTCCCAGATGTGTGTGTCCTGCCCATGGACATAGAGTGCCCAGGGCATGACCATCAGCCCGGCGATGAAGACCGCGGCGACGAGGCCTAATAGATGGCTGATCCGGTTTGGGCACATGATCGAGATAACCAGGATGGGTGCCAATACGACAGGCATGGCAGCGAACCCGCCGGTGAGGATGGCCATACCCAACGCGAGTCCGCAGATGAACCAGCCCACAGCCTGTCGGGGGACCGACGGCGCGGGTCTAAGGGGTCTTAGCGCCCACATCGCCGACGCGATGCCGAGTGTTTCCAAACCCACCAGCGGCATGTCGGGTGATCCGGCGCGTGCGTATAAGACGAGCACGGGGCAGGAGAGTACGGTGAGCGCGGCAAACGAGGCGGTCTTCAACCCGCCGACTGAAAATCCGGCCCAGAAGACAGCCGCAATCGTGAGCAGCCCGAAGGCCGCGGTTAGCAGGCGCATCTGGTAGGCGAGGTCGGCTTGTGTTGCGGTCAACGGGTCAAGCGATCCGAACGCCAATTGGTTGAGCCAGACGTTGCCGGGCGGCTTATCGAGTTGGTGTTCGCCTTGGAAGACCGGGACCAGCGATTCCAGTGTGATGTCGCTCTGAAATATCTCGTGTCGGTGGTGCCAGGTTTCGGATGAGACCCGAAGGCTTAGGGCCTGTTTATCATTCATGGAGCCATAGGCCCCCAGGTGTGTGTAGAGCGGGATAGCG
>JAJDCT010000308.1 GCA_029260695.1 Phycisphaeraceae bacterium | reverse complement strand
CGGGAGCGGGCCACCGCCTACCTGGCGGAGCTTGATAACCTGGACGCGTACGTCGCCGAACAGATCGACACGATCCCACAGGAACGGCGGGTGATCGTGACAAGCCACGACGCGTTTCAGTACTTTGGACAGCGTTACAAGATCGACGTGCTGGCGGTGATCGGGATCAGCACCGAACAGCAGCCCCGCCCGCAGGACATCGCAGCGCTGGAGGCGAAGGTCGCCAGCCGCAACGTCAAGGCGCTTTTCATCGAGACCTCGGTCAGCCGAACGCTCAACGACATCGTCAAGAAAATCGCGGAACACAGCGGAGCATCTATCGGCGGGACGCTTTACAGCGACTCGCTGGGTAACCCCGGCACGGACGCTGGAACATACATCGGGATGGTCCGTCAGAACACTGACCTGATCGTCAAGGCGCTAAACTAGTGATGAACAGCACAACACAACAATCAGGAAGTCAAGCGGTCGATGCGTCTGCGACCGTGGTGGGCGTTGAATCGGCTGTTGCCGGGCCCGCGCCGATCGAAGTGGTCAACGCGATGGTTGCCTACGACGGTCGGCCGGTCTTGCGCTCGGTGTCATTCACCTCACCCAAAGGCAAGCTCGTCGGCATCGTCGGTCCTAACGGGGCCGGCAAGAGCACCCTGTTAAAAGCGATCCTGGGGCTGGTCCGGCTGGATAGCGGGACCGTCCGCGTGTTCGGGCAGCCTTTGAAGAGGGTCCGCCGACGTGTGGCCTACGTCCCGCAGACCGAGGCCGTGGACTGGGACTTCCCGGTGACCGCGATGGATGTGGTCATGATGGGCAGCTACGCGGGGCTTGGGTTGTTTGGCCGACCCGGTACCCGACAGCGGGCCGCGGCGCAGTTAGCATTGGAGCAGGTCGGGATGGCCGACTTCGCCAAACGCCACATCCGCCGGCTGTCCGGCGGCCAGCAGCAGCGCGTGTTTCTGGCGCGCGCCCTGTGCCAGCAGGCGGACATCCTTCTATTAGACGAGCCTTTCGCGGGGGTGGATGCGGCGACCGAGCAGGCGATCTTTGACCTGATGGATCGGTTGACCGCAGAGGGCAAGACGCTGATCGTGGTCAACCACGACCTGTCGGTGTTAGACCGTTTCGACCTGCTGATGCTCTTGAATCAGCAGATCGTGGCGTTCGGCCCGACCGAGCAGGTCGCGACGGATGAGAACCTCAGGCTCACCTACGGCGGCCGGCTGTCGCTGTTGGAACGCGCGGACACAACCCTGCAACACGCCGGCCCGGAGATGCAATGATGATAGAGACTTTAGCGCTGGTCGAGATGGATTGGTCGCAGTGGCTGGTGCCGTTCACCGAGAGGTGGTGGCAGGAGACGGTATGCAGTGCGTTGGTCGGTGTGGCTTGCGGCGTGCTGGGCTGTTTTGTGGTGCTCCGGCGGATGGCGTTGATCGGGGACGCCCTGTCGCACGCGGTGCTCCCCGGCGTGGTTATCGCGTTTATGCTGACACGCGATTCGGGGATCGTTGGGCTGCTGCTGGGCGCGCTGTTCGCGGGCCTGGCGACGGCGGTCCTGGTCAACCTAGTCAGCCGACACAGCCGGACCAAGGAAGACTCCTCGATCGGGATCGTGTTCACCTCGCTTTTTGCGCTTGGGATCGTTTTGATCAGCGCCCTGCCCCGTGGCCTGCACTTCGACCTGAAGTGCTTCCTGTTCGGTGACCCGTTAGCGGTTGGTACGGCGGACCTTTGGATGATGGCGGTGATCGCGCCTGCGGTCGTGCTGATCGTAACCCTGTTGTATCACCCGCTGAAGATCTCGAGCTTCGACCCCGTCGTCGCCGCTGCGATGGGCCTGCCGGTGGTCCTGTTGCACTACCTGCTGATGGGGATGCTGTCTGCCACCGTGGTGGCGGGTCTGAAGACCACGGGGGTGATTCTCGTCGTGGCGATGGTAATTACCCCCGCGTCTGCGGCGTATCAACTGACCAACCGTTTCTGGGTGATGCTGACGCTGGCTGGGCTGTTCGGCGCGCTGTCGGCGGCAATTGGGATGTCTGTGGCGTTTGTGACCAACGCGCCGACCGGGCCGGCGATGGTGCTGGTCGCCGCGGGTCTGTTCGCCCTCGCGGTGCTGTTAAGCCCAAGCCATGGCGTGGTGTTTGACTGGGTCCGGCGCCGCCGACTGAACCAACATATACAGAGTGAAGACGTGCTCAAGGCGGTGTTTCGGCTGACCGAAGTGGGGACGCCCTGCACCGTTGAAGCGGTCGCATCGGATGCCTCAATGGGGCTTGCGCGTGTGCGGTCTATGCTGGACCGGCTGCGTGGGCAGGGGATGATGATGCCGGACCCGGCACAGGTTGGCCTGACCCCCCAAGGTGAGGCCCGCGCGGTCGAGATGATCCGGTCGCACCGGTTGTGGGAGTCGTACCTTGTGGAGCGGGCACAGCTGGACGTCTCGTCTGTACACGACGCCGCCGAGCGCCTTGAGCACGCCCACGGCCTCGCAGACGAGGTCGACGAACAGCTGGGCCACCCGCGGTTCGACCCACAGGGCAAGCCGATCCCGCCCCGCAGGGGCTGAAGTTGGGCCCAGGGCGGCCAGGGACTTATCCAGAGCCTTTGTACTTCTCCGATCTTCAGTTTTATCATCCAGCATGGAACCTCACATGGACTTAGTCGTCCAAGGGGTGTGGCATAACGCCTCGAACTGGAGATGAACTATGAAACGGATAGGACTGTTTTCGTTGTTGGCTGCCTCGGCCTTGCTTTCGGTTGCTGGGTCGGCCCAGGCCCGGGTCAAGCTCATCACCCTGCCGGTACGCGAGCGGGTCGAGATCCAACTCGACCACGCACACGCGACACTGGTTGAAGAAGAAAGGATCGTCCCCCTGGTCGCCGGCACCAACCAGGTCGACTTCTCCTGGGCGAATACCAGCATCGACCCCGGCACGATCGTGTTCCGTGTCATCGGATACGAAGGCGACATCAATGGGAAGGCTCCGGAGGTCAACGTATTAAGCGTCAGCTACCCCCCGGGTGAAAACGCACTGGTCTGGGACGTCTCCAGCACACACTCCGGCCCTGTCCGCGTTCGGATCAGCTACCTCCTGGGCGGACTTAGCAAGAGCTTCAACTACCGGGCCGTCGCTGAAAACGACGAGTCCACACTCACCCTCGCCCGCTACATCCGAGTCCAGAACTTCGCCAACGAACAGTACAACGACACCCAGATCCATGCCGGGCTCGGTGATAAATTCTCTAAACCCATCGGGATCAACGAAACCAAAGAGATCCTCATCGAAAAAACCATTGGCGTGCCGATCACTAAAACCTACACATGCGACCTCGCCCGGTTCGGGTACCTCGATCCGGCACAGCAAAAGCTCCGTGTCCCCATGCACTACGTCCTGACCAACGATGTCGATCACAAACTCGGCGGCGAGGCGATGCCCTACGGCAAGGTCCGCATCTTCCAGAAAGACTCCGCCGGCACCACCGCGTTCACCGGCGAGGACTGGGGCCGGTTCACCCCCATCGACGATAAGATGAAGCTCTACCTCGGCACCGCCCAGGACGTCGTCGTCAAACGCACCATCGAACGCCGCGACCGCACGAAGGTCGGCGGGAACCTCTCGCACTACGACGTGGTCGTCAAGTACGAAATCGAAAACTTCAAAGACACACCGGTCACCCTGGACCTCGCAGAACAGATCGAGAACCTCCGCAGCGAGGCCGGGTTCAACTCCGGCCGACCCGCGGAGTGGGTCATCGGGAACCAGACCACATTCGCCGGCAAGCCCGACCCCCAAGAGTCCAGCCAGCACCGCGTCCTCTTCCACGCCGAGCTCCCCCCACGCCAGGGCGACAAGGCCAAGAAGATTACTCACAAACTCCACCTGACCTTCCGCAACCAGTTTTAAGAGTACATCCGCGCAACCCCCTCAAACCCCCGGCTTCCAGCCGTGAGACGACCGCGGGCCCACCAGACCGACTTTTTTCGAGACCGCTGCGACAAGGAATAAGCCATGAAACGCCTGATCGCCTTCATCCTGATGCTCACCGTTGTGTGCCCCACCATCGCCCGCAACATCGACCTCTCCACCGTCCCGACCCGTGACACCGTCCAACTGACGATCTACAACGCCGAAGACCTCACACTCGTCCGCGAGACCCGCATCGTCACCTTCAAGAAGGGTATCAATCCGCTTCAGTTCTCCTGGGCCAACACCCTGATCGACCCGACCTCGGTCGAGCTTAGGTTCCTGACCCGCCCCGACGAGCTGACCGTCCTGGACACGACCTACCCCCACGACAAGCCGCAGATGCTCTATTGGAACGTCGCCAGCGAGTTCAGCGGCGAAGCCCGTGTCGAGATCACCTACTTCACCTCCGGCATCACCTGGTCCGCCGACTACACCGGCATCGCCGACGCCGATGAAAAGGCGATGCGCCTCGAAGGCTTCGTCACCGTTACCAACAACTCCGGCGAAGACTACGAAGACGCACAGGTCCGCCTGGTCGTAGGGACCGTTAACCTCGTCGAAAAAATCGCACAACTCGCCCAGCGCGGCATGATGAATCTCCCCGCATCGGGCATGGCGGTCGGCGGTCGGCTTGAAAGGTCCAGCCGTCAGCGTGCCCTCAAGAGCATGGTTGCCGAGGCCGATATGTCCTACGCGATGGCCGACGCGGAGGAAGCCAAGCAGGTCATCAAAGAAGGCCTCAGCGAATACTTTATCTTCACTATCGAAGGCACCGAGACCGTCCCCAACCGCTGGTCCAAAAAGATGCGCAGCTTCGACGCCGCCGACGCCCCCGTTAAAGTCCAGTACCGCTACCGGGCCAACCAGTACGGCAACCAGCTCGTACGCATGTTCCTACTTACTAACGAC
>JAJDCT010000307.1 GCA_029260695.1 Phycisphaeraceae bacterium | reverse complement strand
CACCGCGACCCGTGCCACACCTTGAGACACCCCGTGAAGCTGCGCCGCCACACCCGACCAGGTCAACTCGACACCGTGTTCGTCGGCCCAGCCCTGCCAATCGTCCTGTGCCGTCACTAACTGTGTAAGGGCACCGCTGTCAGCTAAACCCAGGTACAGCGTTCCCTCGCTTGGGTCCAACAAGCTCACGTCAACCAACAGGCTGACACCGGACGTCGAGGCAAGCATATCGGTGGCATCCGCGTTACCACGCACCTTGACTTCAAACGGCAGCATCCCGACAAGCCTGTCGTTGAGTTGTTGGTAATCGCTGCGGACATGCGAGGTTTTCGGGAAGTATCGGACAGGATCGCTTTGAAGTTGTAGCCATGGCACGCAGATGATCGCCACGACGGTAACCACGGCGGCTAAAGCGACTACGGTCTTTGGTCGGCCCAGGGCAACCGCACAGGCGGCAACACTCAAATAGTGCAGTCCGCGATGATGGGCCACCGCCATTCCCCCGGGCTTACATATGGGCTGTACCAACAGCATGACCGAAGCCCAGGTCATGAGTAATCCCACGGCGCCCCAGATAGCGAAGGAGCGGATCGGCGGGAACTGACAGAACACGAACACACCGATCCCCCCGGCCGTGGTCAATACACACCACGCCAATGTCCGCGACACACCCCGCCTGAGCGCCCGGTGGGCCGCGAACGAGAAGCCCAACGCCATCATCAACGGCCAGACCATTGACAGCACCATGTCCATCGGCACGCCAAGCCAGGAGATGACACCGACCAACGCAACCTGACTCCCGACGATCGCGGCGGTAGCTGACGCCGCCATGTGCGTGCTACCTACGACCCACCTAAGCAGCACCGCACCAACCAAGACAATCACGCCAGAGACCAAGGGCATCCGCCGCTGACTCCAGTCACTTAAAGCGGTGGTGAATACGGCCGGCCCACCCACCGCGAAAAAATTATTACTCTCACCTGATTCGTACTCCAGCTCGCCCCGGACCGCATCGAGAAACAGGCTTTCGTTTACACCGGCACGGGCGAAGCAGAATAGCCCTGTGTAGTCGGGGTCACTAAAAGCTCCACTTAGTGTGACCGAGCGCATCAAGGGCGTGAACCGGTCGGCCGACCCCGGGTACACACATGCGGAGACTTCATCTAACGATTCGAGACGCTTTCCAAGACGGTCCGGGTCAAAAGTACCCTCCGCACCGCCGATCACGACGTAGCTTGCGATCGCGTCGTGCCCGGCGAGACCAGGCGCCCAGTCACGAAGCGAGTTCTCCACGCGGTACCGACCGAGCCCGGCCGCAGCGAGGCTCACCATCACCAGCCACACGGTCCAGATGCCCAAGCGCCTGTTAAGAAACCGGCCCATGCCGTGGTGTTGAGATGTAACTGGGTGCTCATTCAACGATCATCGCCCGGCTATCGAGGGTGTAGTAGGTCTTGCGCCAACCGACAATCCGTCGGATCAACATCCACCAGAGCGCCCTGGCAAGCAGAGCCGACACCACGAGTACCGAAAGCGGATAGAGAAGCAGGTATCGGCGGTCGCAGTACCCCAGCTTCCAGAACCGCCAACTCACCGCGTACATCAGCACCAGGTGAGACAGGCACGTCCCCGCCGAAGCCCAAAACATCGGGTCGATGTCTGGCGAGACGGTCAGTTGGTAGATCAGGTAGGGCCCGACCACAAACGGCAACAGCGACCCGACCATCAGCCAACCGATGCTCAATGCCATCTTGGTCTTGCTCCGCAGCGCACCGACAAAGATGCGGGTCCACCCGTCACATACACCGGCCAGGTCTTTGTACATCCGCACACCGACCAGGTCCCGGCCGCCGGCGGTCCAGCACGGCACGCCCATCTTTGAAGCTCGCTCGGCCAGGGGGACGTCTTCGATGATCGCCCGCTTGACCGATTCGTGCCCGCCGATCCTTTCGTACTCGTCACGGCGGAACAGGATGAACTGACCGTTCGCGAAGGCGGGCCCCGACCCGGTGCGGCTGCGGTTGGCCCGTCCGAACCACAACGCCATCACAGCGGCGCACAGTGGGACCAGCGTGTGCTCCCAAAAACTACCCGCCAGATGCCCCGGCCACAGCGACAGCATCGAGACATCCCGGCGATGTGCCTCATCCAAGGCGGCGCGAACGGCCCCGGGTTGCAGCGTGCAATCGGCATCAACAAATAACAGCCAGTCGTCATTGACCCCGCGGGTCGCGGTCCACAGCGCATGCGACTTGCCCAGCCAACCCTTGGGCAGGTGATCGATCCGCAGGACTTGCAGGCGATGGTCCTTGGCTGCGATGGCGTCGGCCACGGCGGCGGTCGTGTCATCGCTACGATCATCAGCCACCACGACACGCACCCGGGGGTAGTCCTGTGCCAGCGCACCGGTTAGTGATGCACCAATAGACTCCTCCTCGTTACGCGCGGGGATCAGGATGCAGACGCTGGGCGGCGCACCGGAACCGACCCCACTGAGCGTGTTATCCTCCGTGTGCTCGCGGGGTTTGAGCATGATGCCTTGACGCAATGCCACGCGTTGGGCGTACAGCAGCACAGCCCAGACATTACAGATCACGCCCCAGCCGGCCAGCAGTGTTAAGGATGTCCAGTCCATGTCGCGACACTTTGTGGGTTAGAGGTTTCGGGCAAACGCAAGAGGCGCTGTAGAAGATCGGGGTCGTCGAAGTCGGAGTGATCCCAGTGGATCATCTGGGTGCCGCGTTGCCTTGGTTGGCCGGAGCTAAGCAGGCCGGCGGGCGTGAAGAACACGCCTTCGAGCCTTTGGGCACCCTTAACCAGGCCGTTGTCGTAAAACATGCTGACGATTCGGCCGTCGGGGGTCGTTAACCGCTCCAGATCGG
>JAJDCT010000306.1 GCA_029260695.1 Phycisphaeraceae bacterium | reverse complement strand
GCCTTCCCCCTGATCCGCGACCTGGTCTGCGATGTTTCCTGGAACTTCGAGGTCAAGAAGAAGATCAAGAAGTTCAAGCCCCGCAAGCCCGACGCCGAGGACGGCACATGGCGCATGCAGCAGGACGATGTCGACCGCGTGCAGGAATTCCGCAAGTGCATCGAGTGCTTCCTCTGCCAGAACGTCTGCCACGTCCTGCGTGACCACCACAAGCACGACCAGTTCGCCGGCCCAAGGCACTACGTCTACAGCGCCGCCCTCGAGATGCACCCACTGGACACCGAGGACCGCCTGCCGGATCTTAAAGACGAGAATGGCCTGGGCTACTGCAACATCACCAAGTGCTGCACCAAGGTCTGCCCCGAACACATCACCATCACCGACAACGCCATCATCCCTCTCAAGGAACGCGTCGTCGACGAGTACTACGACCCCATCAAGAAGCTGTTTCGGATGTTTAAGCCGAAGAAATAGCAGTTAGGTGTCAACGGTATGGATGAACTATCAGCTCGATGCGTTGATTTTAGAAGATACTTGCGTCAAGTCGTTCAGCCAGCTTGTGATGAATTCCGCCATAAGTTGGATTCTGACCAACTACATCTTCATGATGTTGTAGCCAACGCAGGCATAATTTCCCATGCAATTGACTATATGAGAGCTGCATCTGTATGTGCAGGTCGTAGTGAGAAACGTTATAAGATGATAGTGGACTTCGACGGAATTCATGCCGTAGAAGGAGCGAGATTCTTAAACCACAAATTCATGCTTGCTAACTTGGTTAACAATGCGTGTAAGCATGTAGAGCTAGATAAAAAGGTACACCCGAATATTGATGAAGTTTACGGGGGTATGGGTTTTCGAAATCTCAAAGAGATTGACGGCCAAGTATATTTTCGAGCCAAAGACCACCGATTCAACTTTGGCCGTGTAGTATTGAGGCCAATATTTGATGTGTTCGATGGTGTTGAATTCGAAACTGTTGCAGATGTTATAGACTTTATCGACGGCAATTATTCTGTAGAGGGAGTATGTGATCCCGAGTATGACGAGGACGATCCCGCTACTGCAATTGACAGGATGATTGACTACTGCCATCCACTCTGCTTGGACTGTGGTGAAGATTCAGACGAGTGTGAGTGTGAGAAATACCGGTATCCGCAAGGTAGTGGAGAATGTAATCCAGATTATGACGAAGAGTTTGATTTCGACCGGGTTATGTCACAGATTTCGGGATCACACAGGCCTTAGTCCGTCGCCAATAATTATCACGCCGTCGGCCGCTGCGACATCGTGAGTTGCACGTAGCGGTTGCGTAACTCGTACAGTGTGGTGGCGAGCATGTCGGACTCTTCTTTGGAGAGGTTATCCTTGGTTTTCTCTTCGATGACGCCGAGCATGTCCATGTGATGGCGTGCCAGGTCCAGGTGGGCCATGCGTTGGCCGGTCTGCGGGTCGGGGATCTCGCCCAAGGCGAAGAGGGCCTGGGTGGCCATGGTGCTGATCAGGACCTCGAACGACGCGGGAGGCATCTGCCGGCCCCCGGAAGCTGTGCCGCCGGAAGCTGCGCCCCCGGTGGCTGCGGTTGCGGCGTTACCACCTGATTCTGCCGCCTGCTTGGCCTTGCTCTGCTCGGCGAGCTTCTGCTTCTCGGCCTGGGCCTGGCTCTTCCAGTCATCGTCCACAATAATCTTCGGGGCTTCGTCTGACATCGTTTTGGTTCCTGGGGTCTGAGTGATTTCTAAATACAGTCTAGCAAGATCACCGCGAAGAAAGGAAGAGGTGTCCGCAGATTACGCAGATTGCGCAGATGATTAAGAAGCGAGCCAAAATCACTCTCTGAAAATCTGCGTCATCTGCGGATACTTCCTCCTCACTTAGCGTTCTGCGTGCCGTCGCGGTTGATCTAGTTCGCCGAGCTACCCGCCAGCACGCGCAGGCTCACGGGGAGGTTGAAGCTCATGTCTTCCTCGACAACGGTGGCGTGTTCGACTTCGCCATCGAAGTCGTCGACGAGTTTCTGGACGATCTGTTGGACCAGGTGTTCGGGGGCCGACGCGCCGGCGGTGACAAGGACACTTTTGACGTCGGTGAACCAGTCGTGGTCGATCTCGCTGGCGTCGTCGACGAGTTTGGCGGGCGTGCCGGGGGACCCGGGGGGGCCTGCGTTTTCAGCGATCTCGGTCAGCCGCACCGAGTTCGAGCTGTTCTGCGACCCGACGACCAGCACCAACTCCGCACGCGGCGACAGGTCGCGGACCGCGTGTTGGCGGTTGGTCGTGGCGTAGCAGATGTCTTCGGTCGGGGGTTCCTTGACCTGCGGGTAGCGCTCTCGGATCGCAGCGATGATCCGGTTGGCGTCGTCGACGCTTAGCGTGGTCTGTGTCAGGTAGACGATCTTGTCATCGGCAGAGAAGGGCAGATCGGCAATGTCCTGAGGCGATTCGACGATCGTGATTGCGCCGGGGGCTTCGCCGACGGTCCCGACGACTTCATCGTGCCCGGCGTGGCCGATCAGGAGGATGTGGTAGCCCTGCCTGGCGTAACGCAGCGCCTCCATGTGGACCTTGGTGACCAGCGGGCATGTCGCGTCGATCAGTGTGCAACCGCGTTGCCTGGCGTTGTCACGGACCTGCGGGCTGACGCCGTGGGCGCTGAAGACGACGGTAGCGTTTTCCGGCACGTCGTCGATGCTGTCAACGAAGACCACGCCCTGCTTGATGAAGCCCTCGACGACGTGGCGGTTGTGGACGATCTCGTGGTAGACGTACAAAGGCGTCCCGACGATCTTAACCGCCTGTTCGACGGTCTGGATCGCCATCTCGACACCGGCACAGAATCCACGGGGGTTGGCGAGTAGCACCTTCATCAAAGCATGTTAGCCCTGAACCGGGCAGGCATCCAACACCTTGTCTACGTCAAGCCAACCCATCGCCTCGGGTACCGGAGGGGCCAGGACGGTGACGGCAG
>JAJDCT010000305.1 GCA_029260695.1 Phycisphaeraceae bacterium | reverse complement strand
TGGGGATCAGGACGGAAACTCGTGGCGCAGGATCGCTCATAGTGTTGTTATCGGCCGACGGACCACCCCTGCGACAAGATCGCCCGTCAGCACTCCACGACCCGACATCCACCTTCCGCCATCGTCTATCCACCATTTCCGTGTGTCCGTGTCCATCTTCCCCCTCCCCTCGGAGTGTGTTTTTATCTATTAATAGATAAATGACAGATGTTTGCATCGTGTCCGCGTTGGTGGAGTAGGACATCGGGCGTTTTGGCGTACATGGGATGTAAGCGGATATCGAAACGGTGTTTAGGTTCAGTTCCATGCGTGGTCTTGTTGTCCGCCCGGACCAGCCCTGGCCGGTTCGGGCTCCCAGCGGCTGATCGCGGTCAAAAAAACGCCCCCCCCATATAGGGGTGAAACGACAGGTTTGCGCGCACGAACCCGGTCGAGGGCAGGGGGAAAGCGGTAGCCCTGGAGAGTTGCCACGGCTTGGGCCCCCGGTGCAGCAAGGGCCGGCCGTTATGGCATGTTTTTCATCGAGCGTTTGCGAAACGCAGTTTAAGATACGGGTTATGCGACACGATTCCGGCCGTCCAGGGGGTGCGGCTGGTGCGTTTCGTAAACGGTCGTTTGTGAAACAGCCAAGGAGGGCACATGCTCATCGGATACGCACGCATATCGAAGGCCGACGGCTCGCAAGTGCTCGACCTTCAACACGACGCCTTGAAGAAAGCCGGCGTCAGCTCCAAGCACGTCTACCAGGACACGGCATCGGGTAAGGCCGATGACCGTGCCGGCCTTGCTGCCTGCCTGCGATCCCTGCGTAAGGGCGACGTGCTTGTCGTCTGGAAGCTCGATCGGCTCGGCCGATCGCTTCGCCACCTGGTCAACACCGTGCACGACCTGGCCGACCGGGGCGTCGGCTTCAAGGTCATCACGGGGCAGGGCGCCGAGATCGACACGACGACGGCGGCCGGCAAGCTGGTCTTCGGAATCTTCGCCAGCTTGGCCGAGTTCGAGCGTGAGCTGATCCGCGAGCGAACCACGGCTGGACTAGCATCCGCCAGGTCCAGGGGTCGGGTAGGGGGGCGTAAGCACGCCTTGAGCAAGTCGAAGGTGAGAAGGGCACAGGCAGCCATCGGTAAGCCTGAAACCGTAGTCTCGGATCTGTGCGACGAGTTGGGCGTCACGAGATCCACGCTGTACCGATATGTCGGTCCAGACGGTGAGTTGCGGCCCCAGGGCGAGCAGGTCATATCGCTGGGCTAAAAGGCGGCGTTTATAGCGGTGAATTTCTGTCGAGGGTAATAGGCAATCGATATCTATACCGGTTCATCCGGCAGCAACTACTATTTCAACAAGTGTTCCTTAAAAAATGTCTTGATCATTGAATAGAAACTTTGGGGGGCAGGTGTTCTGGGGAAGTCCGGAATAGGGCGGCCTTCGATCCGGGCGATCGCTCTTGTCGCGGCGTGAGCGGCGTCATTCCAGTTAGAATTGGTTGCTTCTTTCAGGGCAGGGATCGCCCCGGATGCGGCCGGGCCGATCCGTCCAAGCCGTAGTGCCGCATAATATTGATACCACCTATTGCCTATGTGACATGCTTCAATGAAGATTGGAATGGTGTCCTCAATATTGAGCCCACAGGCGTCATACGACAATGCCGCTCTAAATCTGACTTCAAATACTTCGTCATCCAACGCGCCTTTAAACAGGTCCAACACAATCTGCGGTTCGCACCCCCAGTCAGGGAGATCGGGGTTACGCTCACTGAGAATCGGATCAGAGAATCGATGATTAACATGGAAACACCGAATTAATAGTAATGCCTCTTCTCGATACTCTGGATCCGAACTTACGGCCGCTTCGAGCAAATACGGGATCGCTGCATTGCCAAGACGGCGTATAACAACACGAATACCACTTGCGACAGCGGGGCCATCTGAAAATATAAGCTTAAATAGGGTCGGAATCGCGATGACCGCATCTGGAACGTGACCATTCAGCTTTCTTGTGGCACGACTACGTGTAATCCAGTCGTCGGATTCAAGTTCGGTTAACACCTGATCGAGTGGTTCTATATCAACATCGTTCGTCTCTACCAACTCAGTAGTCTGCTGATCCGGGAGACCGACCTTTGCTGGAGCTTCCTCGGGGTAGTCGATTGATTCGTGGCCCTCGATCCTGGCGAGTGCGTTTCTTGCAATGTATGCAGAGTAGTGATTGTCGGTATGGCTCGCTGCCTTCAAGGCTTCAACCGTACCGATCGCCGGGCGCCCGATTCGCCCGAGGTGCACCGCTGCCCAGTTCCTCTGGCACCATGTGCCCTCACTAAGCGTCTCGATGAACACCGGCAATGTTTCTTCCCGGTGCACACTAAAATCTTCCAGTGCGCCCGCCGCCAAGTGCCTGATAACGATCGCGTCGTCGTTCAATGCAGCTTTGAATATGTCAAAGATTATCTGGGGATCGCACCCCCAATCTAGAAATTCGTCACGGCTGCCATCACGTAGTTTATTCGATGAAATGGAAGTGCTGGCCCTGCGAAATCCGACGTCTTCGATCAGACATAAGGCTTCTAGTCGAAATGCTGGGTTTGGGCTCTTTACTTGCTCTAGCAAGAAAGGGATTGCCAAGTTCCCCAAGCATATTATGGCGTTTCTGCGGATCGAACGAGGACTTTCAATTTCAGTGTCTAAAAGTAGTTTGAAAAGTGCTGGGAGCGCGACAACGGCATCTGGGCCGTGCGGACGCAGCTTGAATGTGGCGCAGCATCGCTTCTCGCCATTGTCGGACTCTAATTCGGCGAGAATTTGCTCAAGCGGCACTTTATCCATGGGCATCGCTTCAATCAAGGTATTTGCCGGAACAAGATAATACTAGGGTGGGAATGCGTTAGCAGCAATAGATAACGCAAGAGTACTTTGGCCGCCTCTTGCGGCTAATCACATAGCGTTGGGACTTTACGCTTAAGCCGATATTTCCCATGTGGTCTTCGCCCAACAACAACGCCGGGCTCTTCGTCAAACCGGTAGCATTCAGGCCAACAGAATTAAAAGGAGACCGCGGTTCATCTTGCGACTCGCCAGCCCCGTACTCATGTTATGGCGGTTGAGTCGTGTCCGTTCAACAGAGTTATACATAATAACCATTCACGTCCGTATTTGCGCTGCTGCCGCACGGTTTAGATCGTGCGGGTATGGGTGTGATATTTTACGTTGTGGCGGTCCCACGGCCGGAGGCCGTGGGCTTGTGGGGGGTGATTGGGTTGTGCGTGGCCGGTCAGGGGCTTTGGTTGCTGGACTCGGATTTTTCGGGGGTGTCGGTGGTATCGACGGTGTTGGAGGTGTGCTGCTCGATCTTTGGGGGCTGTTTGCCGGCGGTGTCGAGGTCGTCTTCGATGCCGGAGAGTCCTTTTTTGAACTCGACGATGCCCTTGCCGATGCTCTTGCCGACCTCTGGGAGGCGTTTGCCGAAGATCAGGACGCCAACGAGGGCCAGGATGATGGCCTCCCACATCCCAAATCCTTGGAAAAACAGGCCCAGTGTCGTTGTGTCGCAGATAAGGGACATGTGTTCAGGCTCCGGCCAGGTGCGTCAACGCGTTGCCCGGATGGATCCGGGGGTTTCCGGGGTATCCGGGGGCGTCCGGGGTATCCGGGGGGCGGCAATGCACCAGAAAGGACTCGAACCTTTAACCTGCGGTTCCGTAGACCGCTGCTCTATCCAATTGAGCTACTGGTGCTGTAGCCCGGAAAGGATAGTCCACCCCCGGAAGGTATTCAAACGGGGGGTTGGGTGTGGGGCCAGGGGTATCGGGGGGAGGAAAGGGGGGGATGATCTTCACCGTGTCCAGCGGACGTGGGTCTCCCCCGGCTGAGCCGGGGCTGGGGGTGGAGGATTCAGAGGGGGGCCCCGGTGTGTGTTGCGTATTAGAATGCCTGTATGCCTGAACCGGTGCTGGTGATACATGGGATCGCGATCCGTAACCCCGCGAAGTTCCTCAGGAGCGTCGATGGGCTGGGTGGATCGTTGGGTGATGGCTATGAACTGGTCCCGGTGTTCTGGGGCGACCTGGGCGCAGAGGGAGCGCATCTGGATAAGGTGATCGCGCGTTATCCCGATCGTTCCGGTGGGATGCGTAGCATGATGGCGGACTCGCTTGCGGCATCGGTGGCGTCGGGGCTGGGGCGGACGATGTCCTGGGTCTCGCGCAAGCGAGGCCACGATGCGTCGGCTGCAAGGATAGGTGAGCAGGCCGGTCAGCTGCGTGCCGACCTGAAGGGCCGGGTGCGCGGGTATGTCAACGATAAGTTTCAGGACATGCGTGGTGCGCTGACTTCGGCGGTGCTGCCTTTCCTCGCGGATGTGATGACGTATCAGAGCCACGGCCGGCGTGCGGTGGTCCACGGGAGGGTCCGGGAAGTAATCGACAAGGAATTGGGTGCGGAGTACGGCACGGCATCGAAGCCGTTGACCGTGATCGCGCACAGCCTCGGGGGTGTGATCAGCTTTGATATGGCGACCGCCGAGCGGGACCCGTTACACATCGACCGACTCATCACGCTGGGGAGTCAGCCGGCGTTTTTCCACCTGCTGGACCCGCGATCGGGGAGTGTGCCGGCGTTTGAGGGCGAGCCGGTAACGCTTGGGCCGAACCTGCATCGGTGGACCAATATCTGGGACGAGTACGACGTGCTGGCGTTTGGTGTCAGCGAGATGTTCCGCCTGCACGATGGCAGCCCGCCGATCGATCGGCCGGTGCGGTGCTACCGAGACGCGGTGCGCGGTGCTGCGTTATTGCAATCACACCTGGGTTATTTCACACGCAGGTCTTCGGTGCAGGCGATCCGCGAAGCGCTTGAGGGGTAAGGTTTAACCATAGAGACACGGAGGAAACGGAATTAGAGGGACAGGGATGAACGCTGATGAACGGTGATAAGAAGCAACGATGCTATTGCCATGTGTCTGGTTTTATCTGCGTTCATCAGCGTTTATCACTGTTCCATTCTCTTTGTTTGGGTTTCAAGTATTGTGAATGATTGAGGCTTCTGGATACGTGAGGCATGTGATGATTGACTTCTATGGCTACGACAACTGCGATACCTGCCGTAAGGCCAAGAAGTGGTTGGATACTCGGGGGGTGAAATACCGGTCTATCGCGATCGTCGAGCGGCCGCCGAGCAAGGCGTTGTTGAAGAAGATCCTGCGGGCCGGGGATTATGAGTTGAAGCAGCTATTTAACACCTCGGGGCAGGTGTATCGCCGGATGAAGATCAAGGACAAGCTGGCGTCGATGAGCGAGGGCGAGGCGGTCGGGCTGCTCAGTGAACATGGGAAGCTTTGCAAACGGCCGATCGTGACCGACGGGACACGTCACACGGTCGCATTTCGGATAGAGACTTTTGAGGCGGTCTGGGGCGGGGGATGAAGCGCCGGCGGGGGGCGTGGGCAGAGGGTGTATCCATATATATTACATGGGGTATACTCCCGCTTATGTCAGACGCGGCGGCGATACAACAACCACGCTTGAATGTTCGGCCGTGGATACCACGTCTGTCCGCCGGCTGGGTCGGGTCGGCAATGCTGTTGCTGATCGCGGTGCCATGTTTCGTGACGCTGCCGTGGTCGCTTGAGCATTACAACGAACACCGGATAACCGAGGGGATGGCGTTGCTTGGGCCGAGTTGGTCTGAGCCGATGGGTACGGACCTGTTTGGTCAGTCGGTGATGTGGCGTAGCCTGCTGGGCGGGGCGATCAGCCTGGGGATCGGGGGGTGCGCGGCATTGATCTCGGTGTTTATTGGCGTGAGCTGGGGCGCGACGGCGGGGTATATCGGCGGGCGTGTAGATTCGGCGATGATGCGGGTGGTGGATGTGTTGTATGGGTTGCCGTACATCCTCCTGGTGGTGCTGATGAACCTGGCGCTGAGGCCGATTGTGAATGAGGGGTTTGAGCGGCTGGGGTTCAATGAATCTTCGGCGTCGGGGTTGTCGGGGATCGTCACGCTTTTGGTGGCGATCGGTGGGGTGAGTTGGCTGACGATGGCGCGGGTGATCCGTGGACAGGTTTTGAGCCTGCGGAGTCAGCCGTTCATGGAGGCGGCCCGTGCGGTGGGGACCGGTCATGTACGTACGTTGTGTGTGCACTTGTTGCCGAATCTGATCGGGCCGATCGTGGTGTACGCGACGCTGACGGTGCCGCAGGCGATTTTGCAGGAGTCGTTCCTGAGTTTTCTGGGAATCGGCGTGCAGGCCCCGATACCGAGTTGGGGGAACCTGGCGTCGGAGGG
>JAJDCT010000304.1 GCA_029260695.1 Phycisphaeraceae bacterium | reverse complement strand
TGCTCCAGGAGATGCAGGACAAGCAGGAGGGCGTCGCCGACCCGGTCAAGGCGGTGCTCGCCCGCGCCGCTGCTCGTGACGGGGAAGACCGCAACACCTTCGGCTTTGTCCGCGGCCTGCTCGCCGAGCTTTTGGAAACGGATGTGGAACGTGCGGCGGTCGTCGAGGCTGCGCTCGGCGAGTACCAGCAGGCGCTGATCGTCAACAAGCTGACCGACATCTGCTCAGACAACGGCGGGAAGACGGCGGTCGAATCGCTGGCCGGCCGGGTGACGTTCGTCGCGCTCGACCACCCACCGCTGCCCAGGCAGGTCGGCAGCGAGATGCGCAAGGTCGGGGATGGCAAGTACGTTAAGCTCACCGCCGCGGTTGACCTGGTGCGTTTCCCGGACTGGCTTGGGCCGGTCGTTTGGCGTCTATTGGGCAGGACGTTTGTCGTTGAGAATCTGACACAGGCTTTGGAACTGCGATCGCAGATGCCCGATGGCTGCCGGTTCGTCACCCAGACGGGTGAATTGCTGGAGGCCGACGGCCGCGTGTTCGCCGGGCCTCTCAGCGGTGCCGCCGGCGGGCTTATCAGCCGGCGCAGTGAGTTGACCCTGTTGCGCATCCAGATCGGTGACCTGGACGAGTCGATTGCTCGGGACACGCAGTCCCTCTCGCAGTTGTCCGACCAGGCCGCGCACGCCGAGCAGGTCTGCAACGACCTGCGTCAGTCGATCTATGAAGCCAAGTCGATGTCGGCCGAGTTGGGCAGCAAGCTGGAAGTGCTTGACGAGCAGGTCGCCGGGCTCGAGCGCGAGCAGCCTGTGCTTGCGGCAGAGACCGAGCAGATCCACCGCCAACTCAAGGAGGCCGACGAGAAGCGTGCCGGGCACAAGACCGAAGCCGAACAGCTTGAACAGGACTCCGCCGAGCGCCAGGAACGTATCGACTCGGCCCAAGCGGAGATCGACGAGCTGGCCAACGGGACCGAGGCCGCGCGTGAGGCGGTGACGGCTGTGCGTATCGAGTCAGGCAAGACCGCCGAGCAGTTGGCATCGGCGCAGCGTCAGGTCCGACAGGTCGAGATCGCCTCGGCCGACGTCGACCGGCAGCGGAAATTGATCGAGGACCAGCTCTCGGGCTATCACGACCGCATCGCGGAGTTCGAACAGACCGAGGCGCAGGCAGCTGAGCAGGCTCAGGAGGCTGACCGGTTGCTCCACGGTTTGATCACGCAGTGCGAGTTGGCGCAGCGCAAGGCCGAGCAGGCCGACGCGGCACTGGCCGAATTGAAGTCGCAAGTTCAGGCCCACCGCGCCCAGGTCGAGCAAGCCGACGGCGAGCTACACAAACTACAGGTCCGCCAGCGCGAGTTGGAGGTTAAGTCTGACAGCGTCCGTCAGCGTGGGCACGAGCAGTTGGACCTGGATGTCACCGAGGCGTACGCCCGTGTTTTGGAAGGTGCGTCGGCCCACGACGACGAGCCCAGCGACGCGGACGCCGGCGGTGATGAAGAAGACCAGGCGGGGCTGCGTGCGCTCGACGGCGATGCGTCAGAAGCTGAAGCAGACGCGGACGACGAAATATCACAGGGGCAAGCTGAGCAGTTCGACATCGACTGGCAGGCGGTCGAGACCGAGATCAACGAGCTGCGAGGCAAGATCGCCCGGTTAGGGACGGTCAACGTCGATGCGATCGCCGAGCAGGACCAACTCGAGGGCCGGCAGGACGAGTTGGCCGACCAGGTTTCCGATATCGCGCAGGCGAAGCACGACCTGGAATCACTGATCCAGCAGATCAACGACGACTCCCGCAAGCGTTTTGAAGAGACGTTCAACACGATCAAAGAGAACTTCGCCGGGCAGGACGGTCTGTTCCGCAAGTTGTTCGGCGGCGGACGGGCGGACCTGTTCCTGCAGCCGGACGAAGAGGGGAACGTGGATGTGTTGGAATCCGGGATTGAGATCCGTGCCAAGCCCCCGGGCAAGGAGCCGTGCTCGATCAGCCAGCTATCAGGCGGTGAGAAGACGATGACGGCGGTCGCGCTGCTGATGGCGATCTTCAAGACCCGGCCATCGCCGTACGCTCTATTGGACGAAGTCGACGCCGCGCTGGATGAGGCGAACGTCGAGCGGTTCACACAGGTGATCCAGAGTTTCCTGGACGTGTCTCACTTCATTATCATCACGCACCATAAGCGGACGATGCAGGTCTGCGATGTGTTGTACGGCATCACTCAGCAGGAACGCGGCGTCTCCAAGCGTGTCTCGGTCCGGTTCGACCAGGTCAGTCATGACGGGCGTATCTCCGACGAAGCGGTGCGAGATCAGACCAGGCGGGACGGCGCAGATGAAGCGCCTGGTGTGGCGTCCGTGTCACGGCCACAAGTCGAGCCCGAACCGGTGTCCGAAGCAGTATCAGTGCCGCAGGCAGAGCCTGCTGCCGCGGAGATTGAGGCGGAGCCATTGGTGGCTGTCGTAGCAGGTGAGAACGGCAACGGGCAAGGGGGCGCGGCTGAGGCGACACCGCGCGAACAACTTGCGGCGATGTTGGAAGGCCGTGATCCGATCGAAGTTGAGGCGAACTAAGACGCCCCGCAACGTGATACATATTGCCGATCCCGATGACCCGCGGCTTCGGCCGTACACCGCGCTGAAGGACCGCCAACTCGCGGCGGAGGCGGGGCTCTTTATCTGTGAGGGCGAGCACAACGTCCGTCGGTTGTTGGATTCGAAGTACGAGGCGGTTTCACTGTTGATCGCGGAGCATCGGCTGGATGCCTGGGAGTGTGAAGCCCCGGACGAAACACATGCGGGTGGCACAACGATCTACACCGCGCCGAACGAGTTATTGTCGGAGGTTGTGGGTTTTCAGTTTCATTTGGGTGTCTTGGCCTGTGGGGTGCGCCCTGTGGCTCAGCCGTTGTTGTCGCTGCTGCCGGCCCGGACACTGGTGGTCTTGCCGGAGATACGCAACGCGGAGAATCTTGGGCTGATCGCTCGTGCGGCGCACGGGTTGGGGGCTGACGGGCTGTTGCTTAGCGGCATCGGGTGCGATCCGTTTACCCGGCGTGTGATCCGCGTGTCGATGGGCTCGGTGTTTGGCCTGCCGATCGTGCGATCTGATGAGCTTGCCGATGATCTGAAGCTGCTGCGTGATGCGCACGGCATGTCGTTGATTGCGGCGGCGTTGGATGCCGACTCGCAGCCGTTGTATGAGTTTACCCGTCCCGCGGGGTCCAGTGGCGTCGCGTTGGTGTTGGGTAACGAGCCTGATGGGCTTGGTGGCGATTGGGTCGACTTGTGTGATCACAAGGTGACGATCCCGATGTCTGCGGGGGTGGATTCTTTGAACGTCGCGGTGTCTGCGGGGATCGTGCTTCATCACCTGTCGCGGTGATATGTCGTGTGGTCTGGTATCTGTCCTTTATTCTTTCACGGTGTGTTGCAGGTTATGGAGGCTTGGCCCGTTGGGCCAACACGCGGATCTACGATCCGCCGCTAAACGGCAACCCTGCGTGTTGTGTTTTGGTAGTACCTCGGTGGGCGGCGCTTAACTTGGGGGATGAATCTACCGATCCTGACGATTGGTTGGGTCACGAATACAAGGGGCCGATAAGATGGAAAATCAATCGCGGTGGGCCGGTGAAGATCGGCGTGTGTCGGTACGAGTCGCGGGCCAGGGTCGTCTCAAGGCGGCGGTGGTGGATGAGCACGGCCAGACGCGGTCGTTACTCAGGCACGCCCAGGTTGTGAATGTCAGCGGTGGGGGGCTCGCGTTCACGTCGGATGTGCCCGCTGAGGTCGGTGCCACGGTCAGCATCCGTACAACCGAGGCGCGGGTGAATCCTTTCCGTGTCCGTATTGTCGGTGCCAGTCGGCGTGGCGACGGGCACTGCGAACTCCGAGCCGAGTTGGTCCAGGGCGCGATCCCGGCGTGCCTGATGTATGACTGGTAGGCCCGGCTGGCTCGTGATTATTACTGAGGCCATACGCATCAAGTTTTATCTTGCGCGTTCATCAAAAAGATAAAGCCCACGTTCGTCGAACGTGGGCTTCTTTGTTGTAAAAAAATGTCCGGGCTGCGTGTGCGTTTGGAGTCCGGGGAGACGGTGTGCTTAAGCACGCCTTGCCGGGGGTGCTTACACTCCGCCGGTGTTGGTCTTATCCATTTCGTTGATCCGGTCGATCATCATCCGCAGCTTGCCGTAGGCGCGTTTGGCGAAGA
>JAJDCT010000303.1 GCA_029260695.1 Phycisphaeraceae bacterium | reverse complement strand
CTTGCGATTGAGCAGTTGGAACGCGGCGTCTGGGCTGATGATCAACTCGGCACGGACAACGACATCACGGTGCAGCACCAGAGCCAGGCGGCGCATGACGTCCAGGACGACGGACTCGGGGCTCTTGACGTGCCCGTTGCCCTCGCAAGCCACGCAGGCTGACGATTGGGCCGACTCGAGCGAAGGCCGCATCCGTTGGCGTGTCATCTCCAGGAGGCCGAACTGGCTGATCGACCCGACACGGGTTCTTGCACGGTCGTTTTTGAGGTTGTTTCTAAAGCGCGTCTCGACCTGCTTGCGGCGTTTGAGGTCGCGCATATCGATCAGGTCGTTGACGATCACACCGCCGAGGTCCCGCAGCCGCAGCTGACGGCAGATCTCGTCGACGGCCTCCATGTTGGTGTTGAAGGCGTTGGTCTCGGCGTCGCGTGCGCTACGGCTCTTGCCGGAGTTGACGTCGATCGCGACCAGGGCTTCGGTCTGGTCGAACACCAGCGACCCGCCGGATTTCAGAGGGGCTTCGCGTGCCTTGATGCTTTCGATCTGGCTCTCGATGTCGAATCGGTGGAAGAGCGGCACGGGGTCGTGGTAGTAGGCGACCTTCGGGCGTGACCGGGGGCTTGCAATAGCAAGGAAGTCGTGCGCACGTCGGGCGGCCTGGGGGTTGTCGATGACAACGCGTGTGATGTCGTTGGTGAAGACGTCCCGGATCGTGCGGATGATCAGGTCTTGCTCGGTGTAGAGCTCGCCGACGCCTCGGAGATCTTTCTTTCGGCGTTCGATGCTCTTCCAGAGGCGGACGAGGTAGGCGAGGTCGCGTTTGAGATCGGCCTTGGTCTGGCCCATCCCGGCGGTGCGGATGATGAAACCAAACCCCTCGGGAGGCTTGAGCTCGGCGAGGATCTTACGCATCTCACGCCGGGCGTCGTCGTCTTCAACCTTGCGCGAGACGCCGAGCCTCTGCATCTGCGGCATCATCACCAGGAACCGTCCCGGGATCGAGAGGTAGCTGGTGAGGGTTGGGCCCTTGGTGCCGATGCCTTCCTTGAGGATCTGCACGAGTATGTCCTGGCCGCGCTTGAGGCATTTCTGGATCAGCGGCCGCTCGTGGCGTGGTGTCTTGCTGCCGACCTGTTCTGTTTCTTCGCGGTGTTTGGCGGAGAAGTAGCTGGGGTGCAGGTCGGTGATGTGCAGGAAGCCGTTGCGTCCTTCGCCGAAGTCGATGAAGGCGGCTTGGATTGAGGGCTCGACGTTGGTGACCTTGCCCTTGTAGATGTTCCCGACGTGTGAGCCTGCGCTGGCACGTTCCTGGTAGTACTCTTCGAGGCTCCCGTCCACGACGATAGCGATACGGCACTCTTCGCCGGGGACGTAGTTGATCAACATTTCTGATTTTGACATTGGGGGGTTAGGTGTAAGTCAGGCGCTGATAGTAAAAACCTAAGACAAAATACATCTGCCCACTGGCGGTGTCCCGCCGTGGGCTTTTGACATTTGATCTTGGGGTTTCGACCTGGAGCGGGTGACTCACAACTACTTTCGTACTGGTGCGGTGTTTGCGCTCAAGCGGGTGTTCTTACACCGGCGAGCGTTCCGGCCGCGGATTTCTTTGTCCGGCGTCAGTAACCGATGGAACGACCATCGAACACGCCGGGGATAGCTTTACTCAACTGGTCGCGTAAATAATTGGCGACCTCTCTGTCCGAATCGAACGTGACGGCCTTGCGGGCGACACGTCTGCATTGGTCGATCGATACCGCACGGATGATCTGCTTGACCTCCGGCAGGGCGGGGGGGGTGATCGACAGCGACCGTAGCCCCAACCCCAGCAACAGCATTGTATACTCTGGCACGCTGGCCATCTCCCCGCAGAGGCTCACGTCCACCGAGGCCTTGTCAGCGGCCCTGACGACGTCCCGGATCAGCATTACGACCGCCGGGTGGGCCCCCGAATACAGGCTGGCGATCCGCTCGTTGCCCCGGTCCACCGCGACGGTGTACTGGATCAGGTCGTTGGTCCCGATGGATATGAAGTCCACCTCTCGGCAGAATGTCTTGGCCTGGATCGCTACCGAAGGGACTTCGACCATGATCCCGACGGGGATATCCTCGCCGTAGGCGACGCCCTGCTCTTCGAGGTCTTCCATCACATCCCCGAGGATCATCCGGGACTGCCGCAGCTCCATGATGTTGCTGATCAGTGGGAACATGATCCTGACGGGCCCAGCGGTGGAGGCACGGAGGATCGCGCGGAGCTGCGTCTTAAATAGTGGCAGGTTCTGTAGACACAGGCGGATGGACCGGCAACCCAGGAACGGGTTGCGTTCGCTGGGATCGTTGCCCGTGTTGTGCGTCTGATCCATCTTGTCGGCGCCCAGGTCCAATGTGCGGACGGTCAGGGTCTGGCCGCCGAGGTTCTGGATCGCTTCGAGGTAGGTCTGGTACTGCTGTTCCTCGGTCGGCTCGGTTTTCGCAGCCAGGTAGAGGAACTCGGTGCGGTACAGCCCGATCCCTTTGGCGCCGTTGTCCAGGGCCTGGCCGATCTCGCTAGGGAATTCGATGTTGGCTTGGAGATTGATCTCCGTGCCGTCTTTGGTCTCCGCGGGTAGTTCGCGGATCTCGCCGAGCCTGTCCCCAAGGGCGACCATGCGGTCGGCCTCGGTGCGGGACTGCATCAACTGGTCGGCGTCGGGGTCGACGGTGACGATACCGCGTTGCCCGTCGATGACGACCATGTCGCCGGTGTTAACCTTGCTGGTGATGTCTTCGAGCCCGACGATCGCGGGGATGCCCAGGGCGTGCGCTAGGATGGCGGTATGGCTGGTCAACCCGCCGGCGTCGGTGGCGATGCCCTTGATCTTGCTGCGGTCCAGCGACGCGGTCTGGCTGGGTGTGAGGTCGTGTGCGATGACCACGGCGTTGTGTTCGAGGTGGCCCAACTCGTCGCGGGCCTTACCGATCAGGTGCCGTAAGATCCGTCGTTCCAGGTCCCAGACATCCGTGACGCGTTCACGCATATAGCGAGATTCGGCCTGAAGGAATTTCTTCCCCATGGCCTTGAGCACGGAGTAGACGGCAAACTCGGCGGTGACGCGCTGGTTTTCTATGGCGGCCCGGATCTCGCTGACGAGGGATTTGTCCGCGAGCATGCCGATGTGGAACCCGAAGATCGCGGCGAGCTCCGGCCCGACACTGGCGGCGGTCTTGTCTTTGAGTTCCTGGATCTCTGTGGTGGACGCGGCGAGTGCGTCATCCAGGCGTTTGAGTTCGTCTGGGACCTGAGGCGGCGCAACGGTCCTGCGCGGGATCGGCTGGTCTTCGCCGTCCAATACCATCGCCGGCGCTATGGCTACGCCTGGCGATACCGGGATGCCTTTTTTTGTCAGCATAGGTCCGCGCGGGAAGGGAACGTGGTCTTAGTACGCTGCGACCATCCCTGCGGGTCTCCTAATTTTTATCCCACCCTTAAAAATGGATGAGGTGTCATACCGCTTAACCGGGTCAGAGCTTCGCAGCTTTTTTGAGCCTGGCGGCGCGGTCGGTCTTTTCCCATGAGAAGCTGCCGTCGGCTCCGGGCTTGCGTCCGAAGTGCCCGTGGGCGGCTGTCTTGGTATAGATCGGCTTGCGCAGGCCCAGATGTTTGATGATCCCCACCGGTGTCAGCGGGAAGTGTTCTCGGACGAGCCGGCTTATCGTGGATTCGTCGATCTTACCGGTCTCAAAGGTTTCGACGTGGACACTGGTGGGCTGGGCGACCCCGATCGCGTAGGACAACTGGACCTCACAGATCTCCGCCAGCCCTGCGGCGACGATGTTCTTGGCGATATATCGGCCCATGTAAGCGGCCGAGCGATCGACCTTCGAGGGGTCTTTGCCTGAGAATGCCCCGCCGCCGTGGCGACCACGTCCGCCGTAGGTATCCACGATGATCTTCCGCCCGGTCAGACCGACATCGCCGTGAGGCCCGCCGACCTCGAACTGGCCGGTCGGGTTAACGTGGATCGTGACGTTCTTGGGGTCGTACATCTTCTTAGGCATGCAAGGCTCGATGATGTGCTTAATCACGGCCTTCTTAAGCTGTGCCTGCTTGGCCTTGCCGTTCCACATCGGGGCGTGCTGGGTCGAGAGCACGACCGTGTCGATCCGCACGGGTTTGTGGTTCTTGTCGTACTGGACGGTGACCTGGCTCTTGGCATCGGGGCGCAGGCCCTTGATTTTGTTGGCCTGGCGGATCTTGGCGTGCTGAGCGACGAGCTTGTGGGACAGGTCGATGGTCAGTGGCATCAGGCTGGGGGTTTCGCTGCACGCGTAGCCGAACATCAAGCCCTGGTCGCCTGCGCCCTGCTCTTTGTGCAAGCCCTTGCCGGCGGTCACGCCCTGGCTGATGTCAGTCGACTGCGAGTGCATGGTCCGCATCACCCCGCAGGAGTCCGCATCAAATTTCATCCCCAGGTCGCCGGTGTATCCGATGTCCCGGATCGTATCCCGGACCGTGAACTCTGCGTTATTCAGTGCCTCGACCGCCTTCTGGTTGTGGACGGTGATCTCCCCGCCGACGACGACCAGGCCCGTGGTGCAAAAAGTCTCACAAGCCACCCGGGCGTTGGGGTCCACCGCCAGGAGGCTGTCAAGGATCGCGTCAGAGATCTGGTCAGATACCTTGTCCGGGTGACCCATCGAGACCGATTCGCTGGTAAATAAGTAGTGACCGCTGTCTTTTCGCTTCGCCATCTTGTTACTTTCTAAGGATTTAGATCAATTAATCGCCCAGGATTCACCGGCGGCGTGTTCGCCAAAGCCGGGCCGGGCAAGGGGTGGGTAGGTTTCAATCGGCTCGAAACAGGCCGATAGTTACGACGATAATTGAGGCCGTTTTAGCGGGTTATCTATGTTTTAGCAAACCTGCTGGATTCCGAATGAGGCGGGGGGACACATAGACGAATAAGATATTAATATTTATATAACAAAGAATTACGTCAATTCGAGCTGAGCTTGAGCCTCCTTAATAACCTCGGCATGGTCAGTCCCTGAATGACGATTGAAAACACCACCACCGAGTAGGTCATGAATAGGATCGCCTGATAACTCTCGGGGGCCTCTCTGCCCAGGCTTTCCTTAAGAGACAGCGCCAATGCCACGGATATTCCGCCGCGCAGCCCGCCCCAGGTCAGCACCTTCACCGCGTGGGGGGTGAATTCATGGAACCGTTTGAGCATCGACATCGGCAGGCTCACCGCGATCAGCCGGGCTAGCAGCACGACCGGGATTGCCAGCAACCCGGCTTCTAGGTTGACCTGGTCGAACGTCAGCACCAGCACCTCCAACCCGATCAACACAAAAAGCACCGCGTTGAGTACCTCGTCGATCAGCTCCCAGAAGGTGTCCAGGTTTTGCCTCGTGGTATCCGACATCGCGTACGCCCGGCCGTGGTTCCCGATCAACAGGCCGCAGACCACCATCGCGATCGGCCCAGACAGACCCCACGCCGCGGCCAGCGCGTAGCCCCCCGCGACCAGTGCCAAGGAAATCAGCACCTCGACCTGATAATTGTCCACGCTCCGGAGCATCATGAACGCCAGGACCCCGATCACCAGTCCAAACAAGGCACCGCCCAATGTTTCCTTGCCGAACAGCACCGCGACCTCGGCGGGATCGAATCCGCTGGCATGGTGCGGATCCGCAGCCGATTCTGATTCACTGTGAATCTGTGTGTCAGCGTGAACGGTATGTTCTGCTGCAGCGGTTTCACTATGTACAGGTATCTCCATGGCAGTGGGCTTCTGTTCAGGCGCATGCCCGCCGAAACCCGCGACACCCATCAGTGCCAGGAACACCACCACGCCTACGCCGTCGTTAAATAGTGACTCGCCTGCGATCTTGGTTTCCAGGTTCTTTGGCGCACCCAGTGTCTTGAGAATTGCCAATACCGCGATCGGGTCGGTCGGCGAGATCAAAGCCCCAAACAGCAGGCAATAAATGATGGGCATGTCCTCGCCCAGCAGATGGAACAGGCACCAGGTCATCAACGCCACCAAGGCCGTCGAAGTCACCACACCCATAGTGGCCAGCAGCGCGACCGGCCATTTCTGTGACCACAGCCGCCTCATGTCTACATGCAACGCCCCGGCGAACAACATAAACCCGAGCATGCTATTGAGTAACGTGGCATCGAAATCGATCTGATCCAGAACCTGCCGTGCCCGGTCTGCGACTCCCGGCACCACCATGCCCAGTCCGATAAGCCCAAGCGAAAAGACCAGCGCCAAGACCATCAATCCGATCGTCTGAGGCAAGCGCAGAAACTTGTGGTTCAGGTACGCCATCAACGCCGTCAGTGTCAGCAGGACCGCGATGATTTGGAACAGCCCCAATAGTTGCCCTTTCAAAGGTGGTGGTTTCAACACAAACGGACCTTCGCAGTGTACCGCCAGGGGTTCGCACTCCGCCACAGAGCCTCGCATCCGATAACTCCAACCGCCCCGCGATTTCTACCCAACCGGGCCACCTCGCCGATGATCGACAGGTCGGTCCCGCCGTGGACCGCTATGGATTTGTCCGGACTTGTCTGTCTGAGGAGCGCCCACGTGAGTGAGGATTACACCCCAAGCCAACCGTTTCCCGCCGGCCAACCCTACGGCACACAAGGCGCCGCCGCCGAGCTTCAGTCGGTCCTCGACCGTGTCAAGGACGAAAGGCTGCGGCTCTTGCGCCTGCTGAAGGACTGCGAGACACGTTTCGGCACGATGGGCGTTGTCCCGCCCGCCGAGGAGATCGCCAGGCTCACAGGCAAGGTCCGCGCCATCGACGACGCCGTCCGCAACCGCTACACACAACTCCGTCACGATGAGACGCTGCTTGAGAAGCGCTCCTATCAGGTCGACCAGCTCCGCGATGGTGTGCAGGAGCTCGCCGATCAGCTCAATGTCCAGATCGAGCAGGCCCGCACATTCAAGCCTGAGCTCGCCGCCGCCAAGCAGGCCGTACAGGCCGCTATGGAGCAGATCGTTCAGGACGCCCGCACCCAACTGAATCTGTTGGGCGACAATGTGGCCGATCGCCTCGGTGAGTTCCGCCATGCGCAGACCTCGGGTCATGAGCAACTCCGCGAGACCCGCCAAGAGATCGAGAAAGTATTCACCGACATCGACAGCCGGCTTGCCGCGGCGGCGGGCCTGGCACGGGACGAGGCGCAGAAGCTGATCGACCCGATCTTCGGGCAGTTGGAAAACCACGCCACCGAGTGTGGCCAGCGTATCCATCAAATCATCGAAGCCGCGGACAACACCGTCCGTGAAAAGCTCGAAGCCCTACCGGCCCAGGCGCAGAAATCCCTCGGGCCCGCCAAGGAAACCCTCGATGCCGTAATCGAAGATGCGCACACGCACATCGCCTCGGTCAACGAAGCGATCCAATCGCTTGACTCGCGCGTCCTTGCCATGACGGATCAAACGGAGTGCCTGATTCAACAGCAACTCGACTCACTCTCTCAGCGGGCCGACCAGGTGCTGGAATCGCAACTCGAACAACGCCTTAATGCCCACCTCAGAACGATCGACACTCGGCTCGAAGAGGCCATAAATACGAAGCAGCAAGAACTGATCCAGACGCTCGACGAACGCGGCAATGCGTTGACCGATCAACTGATCGCCAGGCAGCGTGAGGAAACCGACAAGGTCAGCCAGACCCTGGCGGAGATATGGGATAGCAAGGCGAGTCAGGCATCTGCCAAGGCGGGTGAAGCTGCAGATAAACTCTTGGCTGAACTCAGAGCGCGTGTGGACACTGAGATAGGTGATGCAAGTGACCGTGCCGAAAAGATGGGGCAGCAGATCCATGGCCAGTTGACCGCGTCGCTGGACCAGAGCCACGCCGAAGCCATCGAAGCGACCCGCAAGATCGAGGCCGAGGCGAAGGGTATTTCGGAGACCGCCGACCAACGCGCCGCCGAAGTGGCCCGTGCGATCGAGCGCAGCATGCGTGAGCATGTTGTCGAAGCCATGAGCCGGGCAGACGCCATCACCGATCCATTCAAAGCCAGGCTCGAAGACGCCTTGTCGACCCATCGGCAGCTTGCGGACGAGTTTTCCACGACCGCGGAAGCCGAGCTGTCAGGCAAGGCCAAGGCCCATTGGGACGCCTTCCGCCGCGACACCCAAGCCGCGCTTGAGAAGCAGAAACAGATCCTAGAAGACCAGGCCCGGGCGACCATCGATGCCACGCAACAGCATATGAAACAGCGCGTGCAAGAACTGTGCGTCTCGTCACAGAGCATGGTCGATCTGATCGAGCAGCAACTCACGCGTAAACTCAAGGGCGTCCAGCCCCAGGCGCAGCAGGCCATGGAAGCGATCGAAAAACAGACCGGTGAGCGTCTGAGCCAGTTGCGTGAGAATGCCCAATCGATGGTCCAGCTTGTCGAAGACCAACTGGGCAAACGTGTAGCCGAACTCCACCCCAACACGGTGTCCGCGGCCCGTGAAGCTGAGCGAGAGCTCAACGAGCACATGGACCGGGTCCGCCAAGAGGTCGAGAACATCATCGTGCCATTGCGTCGACAAGCGATCGAGGAACTCAGCCAGATTGCTGACGTCGGCAAGAGCGTCCGCGGTGCGATCAAGCGAGAGCAGGCGACTCAAGCTAATACCACCGAGCCGCCGGTTGTTGATGCGAGCCGGCTCACAAGCCCGCTCCATGAGATGGCCACCCGCATGGGCAAGAAGGCCGCCAAACTGGTCAGCACCAGCAATGCGGCCGAGCCGATCCCGGGCCAGACGCAGGATCAAGACAACAGCGACGACGATCGCAAGGCCGCTTAGCCGCAACCGCCACGATCTCTCCACACGACTAACCACTGAACCCGGTCATGGCCAATAGGCCTTGGCCGGTTTTTATTACTCCGTTTGTAGGATCATCTCTGAGCCCAACCACCGGCCCCATAATCCCACCCATGACGGCCGACGTTGCAAGCCGACGCGATTCGTGTAGAGTCCGGTGTGTCCGATGACGGACGTATTTAGGACCCCCCAAATGACCACCGAATCCACCGGCAAGACCCGCATCGAAAAAGACTCCATGGGCGAGATGCCCGTCCCCGCAGACGCCCTCTACGGCGCCTCCACCGCACGGGCCGTCGCCAACTTCCCCATCGCCAACCGCCCGCTCCCCCCGGCCGTGATCCACGCGTTTGGCCACCTCAAGGCCGCCTGTGCGCAAGCGAACCTCGACCTGGGAAAGCTCGACAAGAAGCTCGCCGAAGTCATCATCGCCGCGTCCAACGAGGTCGCCGAAGGCAAGCACGACGCCCACTTCCCCGTCGACGTCTACCAGACCGGCTCCGGCACCAGCACCAACATGAACGCCAACGAGGTCATCGCTAACCTCGCCACCAGCCGCTTGCGGCTTAGCGATCCCAACGCCAGCGTCCACCCCAACGACCACGTCAACATGGGCCAGTCCTCCAACGACACCTTCCCCACCGCGATGCATATCGCCGGTGCGATAGAGATTGGAAAGCTACAGGAAGCACTGGCTCGGCTTGAGAAGGCACTCAAGGAGAAAGCCAACGCATGGGATGAGATCATCAAGATTGGGCGCACCCACCTGATGGATGCTACGCCAATCCGTATTGGGCAAGTGTTCTCCGGCTATGCCCAGCAGGTTTTGTTTAGCAAGCATCACGCAGACGATGCACTAGGTCATATCGCCATCGGTATGCCCATCGGTGGAACCGCTGTCGGCACAGGGATCAATACCCACCCAGAGTTCGCGGCCCGTGTGTGTACTGCACTTACCAAACGTACCGGCGTCGAATTTTCAGAAGCAGCGAATCATCCAGAAGCGCAAGCCGCTAAAGATACCTTTGTTGCAACCCACGGCCAGCTCAAAACCATCGCCGTCTCCCTCTCCAAAATCGCCAACGACATACGCCACCTCGGCTCCGGGCCGCGTTGCGGGATCGGCGAACTGAATCTCCCCGCGATCCAACCGGGCTCTTCGATCATGCCGGGTAAAGTCAACCCCGTGATGTGCGAATCCGTCATGCAGGTCGTCTGCCGCGTCATCGGCAACGACGCGACCGTCACTATGGCCGGGATGGGTGGCGTCGGCTCGATCTTCGAGCTCAACGTCGCCATGCCCGTGATGATCGACGCCTTCCTCGAATCGGTCTCGTTGCTCGCGAATGTCAGCAACGTCTTCGTCGACAAACTGTTGGTAGACCTGGAAGTCAATGAGGCCCGCTGTGCCGAGCTTCTGGACGCCTCCCTGATGACGATCACCGCCCTGGCCCCCGAG
>JAJDCT010000302.1 GCA_029260695.1 Phycisphaeraceae bacterium | reverse complement strand
CCCGGCACGGCAACGGATGCAACGTTTGCCAACATCCGGGGGCGGGCCGGGGGTGCCGACAACCTCACGACGGCGACGGCCAGCTGCCTGAGTATCCGCTGATTAAAAGGACCGGGACTCACGGGCTGCCCCCACGGAAAGGCGTACTCAAAAGGTGCGCCCGGTGACGGGCCTTGCAAGCGGATCGCCCCGGCCAGATGACGGACAAACAGGACGCGGACTCGACCCGGTCCCGCTGATCCCGCGCCTGCCGTTACCGCCGGGACCTCGTGAGGTCTTTTAGACCGATGACCTGAGATTAAAAACTGATGATTTGAAAGCCGGATAGTCCACCGCCTCACTCAATAAACATCCCCGCCACAGCGGCGGTGCAGCTCGACGCGATCGCCCCGCCGAGCATCGCCCGCAACGCCAGCCGGGTCAGGTCCGTCTTGCGCTCCGGCACCAGCGGCGCGATCCCACCGAGTTGAATCCCGATGGAGGCGAAGTTAGCAAATCCGCACATCGAATACGCCACCAGCTTTGCCGACCGAGGGCTGAGGAACTGTGACTCCGGGTGCGCCCCCGCCTCATTGATCGGGCCCAGCATCGCACCCATGTCGATGAACGCAACCAATTCATTGATCGCAAGCTTCGTCCCGATCAGGCCCCCGACCAGTTGGCAGTCATGCCAGCCATCCACTCCGATGCACCACGCCAACGGCGCGAGAATCCATCCGAGGATCGAAGAGACCGATAGCGCCCCCGGGTCCATCTCGAAAGCCGCCACGCCCAGCGAGCCCAAAGGCCAATTCACCAATTCGACCAGCGCCGTGAAAGCGATCAGCATCGCAATCACATTCAACCACAGCTTCAGCCCGTCCTGCGTCCCGTTGGCGGCCGCCTCGATCAGATTGTGCGCCGTGCGGTCGATCCGCAGCTTGACGTGCCGCCCGGTCACCGGCTCCTCGACCTGCGGCCGGATGATCTTGGCAATCACAAACGCCGCCGGCGCACTCAACAACGACGCCGTCAAAAGATGCGCCCCGATGTCCGGCCCGAGGATCCCGATGTATACCGCCAGCACCGACCCCGCCACCGTCGCGAACCCCCCGGTCATCAGCGCATTAAGTTCCGACATCGTCATCTTCGCAAGGTACGGCTTAACCACCAGAGGCGCCTCGGTCTGCCCCGCGAAAACGTTCGCCGCCATCGCCATCGCCTCCGCACCGCTGACCCCCATGAAGAACGACATCAAACGCGCAAGCAACCAGATCACCACCTGCATGACCCCCAGGTGGTACAACACCGCCATCAGCGCGGAGAAGAAGATAATGACGATCAGCCCGCTGGTGGCAAATGCGAAGATGAACTGCGGGCCCTTGCGCATCGGCAAGTCGTCGCCGAACACCATCTGCGTGCCCCGGGTGTTCACTTCAATAAGACGGACGACGAATTCCTTCGCCGCCTCGAGCGCCTCGTACCCCACGCCCGTGGCCAGAATCAACCACGCCAACCCGATCTGCAGCCCAAGCCCCGTGGCCACCACCCGCCAGGGGAACCGTTTGCGGTTGGCCGACATCAACCAGGCCAGAGACAGCAGCACCACAATCCCAATAAGAGCGCGAAGATAGATCATGGCTGAATAGTGTAGGGAAAGCAGGCCGGGTTCAACAACAGCCCCCCTGCAAGGCCCCAGGCAGCAAGGCACATATCAATATGCAGGTCGTTCGATCAGGATTTCGGTACAGCCGCTGCACAGGGAGCCCGGGTCCTATACAGTACCCCTCTTGGGCCATAAAATGCCCGCCCGGCGTTTACGCCTGCCTTACAAACATCCACACTTGGAGACTACCATGCCCCGCGCCACCGCCAGCCATATCCTTGTCAAAACCGAAGAACAAGCACTCGAGCTCAAACAGCAGATCGCCGACGGCGCAAGCTTCGCAGACCTCGCCAAAGAGCACTCCTCCTGCCCTTCGGGAAAAGGCGGCGGCTCGTTAGGCGAGTTCGGCCATGGCCAGATGGTCCCCGAGTTCGACGCCGTCATCTTCTCAGACCTCCCCATCGGCCAGGTCTCCGAACCCGTCAAAACCCAGTTCGGCTACCACCTTATCGAAGTCCAGACACGCCTGGACTAGGGCCGACAAGCCTTCTCCCGCACCGGTTCGGATTACACCCAACCCGCCCAAAGAGAAAATAATTATGCAATCATCTTGACTGAGCATTCCAAACCAGCTAATATAGGTGGTCGGTAGGGAGCAGACCCCATGCCCTTGGATAAACAGTTCGATGTCGACGAGGCACTGGACCGGGCCCTGGAAACCTTCTGGGCTCAGGGCTATGAGTCCACGTCGATGGACGACCTGCTCAAGCAGATGGGGATCAACCGCGGCAGCTTCTACGACACGTTCAATAGTAAACACGACGTCCTTATCGACTCACTGAAACGTTATGACCGCGAATACCGCCGAGCAGATTTGCGTGCATCCGCTGTCGGACGCGGACCAAGAGAAGCGATCCTGTCCCTCTTTAAAGCTATGGCAGAAGGGAATCGTGGCCCCCACGGCAAGCACGGCTGCTTCCTTGTGAACTCTGCCCTGGAGATGGCACCGAAGGATGATCAGGTCGCCAAGATCGTCCGATCCGGGTTCCGTGATACCGAAAAGTTTTTCGCCGGCCTCCTCGAACAGGGTCAATCTTCAGGAGAAATCAGCGGCGAGTTGGACCCCGAAGAAACCGCCCGGGTCCTGACGTGCCAACTGCTTGGACTGATGGTGCTGGTACGTTCCGGGTCCAACAGGTCCGTGATCCGATCAGCCGCGGGCTTGGCAGAGGATCTGCTAGCCTGATTTTTTTGTTGACGTCTGGAATAAATATTCTACTTGGTAGGTTTTAGTTACACGCGAAAAGGATCGAGACCATGCAGATACCCACAAGAACCGTAAACGATGCACCCGAGGCCTCACGCGAGGTGCTCAAAGCGGCGACCACCAAGTACGGGTTCACTCCCAACCTCCTTGGGAAGATGGCTAATTCCGCTTCTGTGCTCAAGGCCTACCTGGAACTCAACGGGCTGCTCGAGCAGACTTCGCTGACCCCCGCCGAGCGTCAGACCGTGCTGCTGACCGTCAGCCGTGAGAACGACTGCCGCTACTGCGTCGCCGCACACACGGTGATCGCGTCCATGCAGGGTGTGCAGAACGAGGTGGTCGAAGCGATCCGAAATGGTCAACCGATCGGAGACAAGAAACTCGAGGCACTCAGCCGGTTCACCTCCGAAGTCGCGACCACAAGGGGCTGGCCTTCGGACGAGGCGAAGCAGGCACTTGAAGACGCCGGGTACACACCCGCACAGGCCCTGGAGGTCGTGCTGGGCGTGACGGTGAAGACGCTGTCTAACTACGTTAATCACCTGGCGGATACGGAATTGGATGAAGCCTTCTCTGCCAAGGCATGGGAGCCCGTTACAGCATAAACCAACCCGCGGTTGACGGCACATGATTCAGGTTTGGGACGGGGCTGTGTTGACTTTTTTCACAGCCTGTTTCAGAAAGATTGTTCGTGATGCCATTAGCCCAACTACGAGGAGTCAGCGGATACCTGACACCACAGCAAAAGAATGAATTGATTGAGAAAGTCACAGACGCGATTGTTTCAGTTCAAGGCGAAGGCCTCCGTCCAGTGACTTGGGTACTTATCGACGACGTGCCGGAAGACCAATGGGTCATCGGCGGAAGGCCGGTAACCGCCGAAGATATTCGGGCGGTCGCGTCGGGTAAGAAATGAGCCACCCCCCTCTGACGCCCGGTTCCGGTCACGCCGGACCGGGCGTCTTTTTGCATCATGACTGCTTGTATGCGCTTCTGAGGGAGACTTGATCTTCTCTGGGAAAGGCTCTTGACACGCGCCAACTGCTCGTTTACGATTACCTGAGTAGTCGACTACTTGGGTAGTCGTTTAGTCCTTCCCAGAGCAGCCCATGCCCCAGACTCACAAACTCGGAGACCTGCAACTCGCCATCGTGCGCGTGCTTTGGGCGCGTGGCACAGCGTCTGCAAGTGAAGTCCATGCGGCGCTTCTGGATGAGCGAGGCCTCGCCCTGACGACGATCAAAACCATGCTGAGGAAGATGGAGGATCGGGGGATCGTAATCCACCGCGCCGATGGCAGACAGTTCATCTACCGTGCTCTGATCGCTGAATCTGATGTCCGCGAAGGCATGGTCGGCGATCTTGTGCAACGCATGTTTTACGGTAACAGCACCGCGCTGGTCAGCCATCTGATCGAGGCCGGGGAGATCGACGCCGATGAACTAAAAGACCTCCGGGCACTTCTTGCCAAGAAGAGGGGGAAGCCATGATGGTCTGGCTCATGGCGTTTCTGGTGCATAGCACCCTGTGGCTCGGCATCGCTTGGCTGTGGAGTTTGCTGCGCCCAAGCATGCACGCACGGGTAAGGGAAACGATCTGGTACACAGCGATTGCCGCGAGCTTCATCACACCCACCGCACATACCTTTGTTGCACCGGATTCGGCGATCTGGCAAGTGCCGCTGCCCGCCGCCTTGGTTTCGGTTCCTGAGTATGAGCACGCGGAGTGGGAAGCAGCCGTCGTTTCATGGTCGCCTGGCACGGAGCATGGAAGTACCGAGCACCGCCGCCCACATGGGTCAGAGGCGGACGCGGACCACTCGGTAGCGGATACCGCCGGATCCTCGACGGGCTGGCGGGGTGCCGCTTACTGGGCCTGGCTTTTCATCGTCGGCGTGTTGCTGCTGTTCTATTGTGGAAGGCTCGAAGCCTTGCGGCGACGGCTGGGGCCACGAGAGATCGTCGATAACTTGCGCGCCCGGCGAGCGCTTATCCAACTCGCCCGGAGGGCTAACCTAAGCAGTGCGCCGCTGCTAACGGTGAGTGACCACCTGGGCTCACCGATAGCGATCGGCTCGGGGCGCAAGGCCGAGGTCTGCATCCCGGCCCGCGCCCTGTACGAACTGGACGACGATCAGCTGCGTGCCATGCTCGCACATGAAATCGCCCACCACATGCGCTGTGACCCACAACGACTGGGTGTATTGCACATTCTCAAGGCGGTCTTCTTCTTCCAGCCGCTACTGCGTGTAGCAAAGCTGCAGTTGTCATCTGCGGCGGAACAGCACTGCGATGACTGGGCGGCTGCCCAGGTGGATGACCGGATCGCGATGGCGAGTTGTCTGGCCGAGGTCGCGGCATGGGTGCTGCCGTGTGACAGCCGGCTCCCGGTGCCTTGCATGGCGAGGGGTCGGTCGCAGCTACGTGTGCGGGTCGACCGCTTAATGCAGGAAGACGCCGGGCTTGAATCGCCCAAGTGGGCCCCGCGTGTGCTGGCTTCGGCAGGCTTGCTCGTGCTCGCCTGCGGGCTGGCGCCCGCCATGACACCGGCCGTGGAACTTGCTGGCGACGGTCATGATCTGACGCGCCGGGCTGAACCCGAGCATCTGGATTATGTGCAAGACTACTCACCACGGTACCTGAGCAACGAGCAAAACGACCGGCCGCATGTTGAAGCGCCCGGCGAACATAGCGAGCCAACACGGACGCCCCCGGGCGAGCACCGAACGGAGCATGACGAACGCGTTCATCGTTGAGCGCGACAGTTGATACAACGAAGTAGTTGTTTACATCCCAACCCTTGAGAGGAAGCCATCATGAAGAAGCTGACCGCTATCACTGCGCTGATCGTGCTTAGTGTTGTCGTTGTGGGGATCATCACAGGCCCACAAGAAGCACATGCCGAGAATGACAACACCGTCTCCAACAGTGCGGGTGACATCGAGATGCTGCATCAACTCATCAGTAACTCTCGTGCGGATCTCAAAACGTTGCAGGTGCTGGCCAACAGCGTTGAGAAGAAACGGACCCATGGCAGCGGTGAACGAAGCGAGAGCCATGAGGGCCGTGAAGGCCATGGTGAGCACGCCGAAGAAGGCCGCGAAGGCCGGGGCGAACTAGGTGAAGGACATGAAGGCCGTGAAGGTAGCGGTGAGGAGGGCGGAGAACACGGTGAAGGCGGCGGCGAGGAAGGCGGCATACGGATGGCCATTGACGCAACATGGGACAACTCGAGGAACGGTGCACACATGGTCATCGCCTATGACGCATCGACCCAGTCATTCAAGGGCGTAGTCGAGAACACGACCCAACAAGTACTGGTAGACGTGCGCGTCGAAGTTCACCTCTCCAACGGGACCGAGTTGGGCCCGACCAGGCGGATCGACCTGGAGCCTGGACAGAAGATGGACGTAGAGTTGTCCGCCGCGGGCGAGAGGTTCAGGTGGTGGACGACCCACCCCGAGAGCGGCAGCGAGGAGGGCCACGGCCCGGGCCACGAGGGCTCCGAGGGTGAAGCGGATGCTGGGAATCGCCCGACCGACCCCGAGCTTCGGCCGTTGTACAACGAGCTGATGCTGCTTCGCAACGAGATCAAAAGCATCCGAAAGAGCTTCGGTCTCCGCGGGTAACAAAGCCTTCGGGGACTCATCGTTGATCTAACAGCATCGATATCTTGACAAGAGGTCGGGGCTGCGTCGTGCCAGTATGTGTACGGCGCAGGCCCCCACAATTATCAGCCGGTACTACTACGCCTCGACGCGCATAACGACAAGTGTCTGATCGTCCTGCGGTCGGCCACCGGCCTCGTGCTTGCGGACGTGTTGCAAGACGGTGTCGACAGCACAGCCGGCCTCACCGCTGCACTCACGCAGGGCACGGACGATGCCTTCGGTGCCGAAGAAGTCACCGTCTGGGTTGCGTGTCTCGGGGATGCCGTCGGTGTAGAACGTGAGTGTCTGACCCGGCTCGAGTTGGATCGTTGCGTCTTCGTAGGTCTCTTCGGGCATGATGCCCAAAGGAAGGCCGCCCACGGCGTCCAGCTCAACCACGTCGGTCTCCCCGGCCGCTGATTCCCCGGAACCCCCGAGATCATCGCCCCCGCCAGAAGCATCGGAGCCGTTGACGTTGCAACAAGGCTTGCGCCATAGCGGCGGCGGGTGCCCCGCGCGGGAGTAG
>JAJDCT010000301.1 GCA_029260695.1 Phycisphaeraceae bacterium | reverse complement strand
TGATGATTTCGACGTCTTGAATGTCGAGACTTTCCAACGGCATGTGGTCCAGGTCGAACACCAGCACGCGTGGGTCAGCAGGCGGGTTCCGTTGGATATCTACATCAAGGACCAATACCCCAAGCCACCGATTGCGCTTCAATCCACCTGTAGTCATTTGGGCTGTTCTGTGAAGTGGGAAGCCCAGGCCAAGCAGTTTAAGTGCCCGTGCCACGGCGGGATCTATGACGAGCAGGGCGGCGTGGTTTCGGGGCCTCCGCCACGGCCGTTGACTCAACTAGAAGTCATGATTGAGGACGACCAGTGCTTCGTCCGCATGCCCGGGCCCGACAGCGAGGTCGGGGCGGTTGCTGAGGGTGGGGGCGCGACCGCATGAGTAAACTCAGCGACAAGGCATGCAGGTTAGTACAAAGCGGGTGGGACTGGCTCACGCCCAGGTGGGCAGGCCCCAAGCAGGCTGCGGACTTCCTGAACAAACCCCTGCCTCGAAACGTCGGCTGGTTGCACACGCTCGGCAGCCTGCTGCTGGTCTACCTGCTCTTTCAGGTACTCACTGGCGTGCTGCTTGGGTTCTATTACAGCCCATCGACCGAATCGGCGTACCAGAGCGTGACCTATATCCGCGAGGAGCTTTTCCTCGGACGTTTCCTGGCGAACCTCCATCGCTACGGGGCGGCGTTCATCATCGTCACGGTCTTCCTGCACCTGCTTCGGTCCTATTTCCTGGGCTCGTACAAGAAGCCACGCGAGCTTCTGTGGATCAGCGGGCTGATGCTCGGCGTCCTGCTGACACTGTTCGCGTTCACAGGGCAGTTGCTGCCCTACGACCAGCGGGGCTACTGGGCGACCGTGGTGGGAATCCAGATCGCTTCGAGCGCCCCGGGCGCGGGTGACGCGGTCAACCAGCTACTCACCGGGGGCTACGGCGATATCGGGGCTGCTACTTTGTCGCGCTTCTATATCTTTCATGTCAGCGTGTTGCCCCTCGTATTGTTTGGCCTGATCGGGCTGCACCTTTCGATCCTCCAGAAGACCGGATCGTCTGGCCCGGCCGATGGTTCGACTTCGGAACCCATCAAGACTTTCTTCCCAAGCCAGGCGGTTAAAGACGTGCTTGTCGCTGCGGGGGGCGCGATGTTGCTGTGCGTGGTCGCGGCCCTGGTGACCTCCCATGACACAGGGCCCGCCAACCCCGCGGCCGGGAGCTTCACCCCCAGGCCCGAATGGTACTTCCTGTCGCACTACGAAATCCTCAAGATGCTCCCCGGGAACATGCAGGTCATCGGCACGTTTGTGCTGCCGAACATCCTGCTTGTGGTCTTGATGGCGGTGCCTTTCCTGGATCGCGGCCCCGAAAGGCACTGGAAGAAGCGCAAGTTCTGGGTCGTCGCCGGGGCGCTGGTCACCCTGGGGGTAGTGGGGTTAACTGCCCAAGGCCTCCTCACCGCGCCGGACACCCATACGCAGGCCTCATCAGGCGATACCACATTGACCCCGGTTGAGCACGGCAGGCAATTGTTCACCGAGAAGAAGTGCATCCAGTGCCACACGATCAACGGCGAGGGCAAAGACAAGGGACCGGACCTGACCCACGCCGCCTCACGTCTGCGTGAAGACTTCCTTCCGGGATGGATACGCAACCCGCGAAACTTAAAGCCCGATACCGACATGCCCGCGTTTGAGGGCACGGAAGACGAACTGGATGCGATCGTCGCATATCTACTCACCCTTGAATAGGAGGATCGAAGATGTTTACGAAATGGACACCGATGGTTGTTTTAGCTGCGGCACTGGTCGCGGCGGTATCGCTGCCGATGCAGGCACAGGACGGCGAGATGGCGGCACCGTTCGGCGGTGAAGAAGATGTCGCATACGCCGGCAAGGTGTGGGAAGCGATGAATGGCTACCGGAACTGGAAGCTCAGCACCCCTGTTTACAAGGGTCAAAGCCCCCACGGCGCTTATGTCCGGTTGTTCTCGACCTACATCACGGTCGAGGGTGAGGCGCACCCGATCATCATTAAAGAAAACTTCGGGGGGCAGGGCGTTTCCGCGGAAGTCGCCACGGAAAACCCCGACGAGTGGCTCAAGGCCGTCACCATCATGCTCCAGCGTGAGGAAGGATACGACTCTGACAACGACAACTGGTTCTGGGTCAAGTTCAGCCCGACCGGTGAAGTCTTGAAAAACCCGATGGACATGAAACTCGCCGGCCGTGTCGCCAAGGGCATGCCCAAGGGCTGCATCGCCTGCCACAGCAACGCTGGCGGTGACGACTACCTGTTCTCTAACGACGAATAGTTATACGAGTTGTATCGGATTCCACTGCGGCGATTGCCGCGTGATATTAGGCCCACGTCAGGGATGGCGTGGGCTTTTTAGTGGCTACAACAATTGGATAGACGGGTTCAAGATCCGCGTTGATGCCGTGAGACAAACGCTTCGTACTGTTCCGGTGTGTCGATCCCGTGATGCCGGACTTGAGTCTTTATGACGGCGATCTTGTAGCCGTGTTCGAGGGCGCGGAGTTGTTCGAGTTTCTCTGCCTCTTCCAGCGGGGTCGGGGGGAGGGTGACGTACTTCAGCAGGAACCCACGGCGGTAGGCGTAGAGGCCCGGGTGTTTAAGGAATGCTGAGGTGTGAGTGCTGAGGGCTGAGGGGGCGTCGCGGTGGTGGGGGATGAGGCTTCTGGAGAAGTACAGGGCGTGGCCGTTCTGATCGACGATGAGTTTGACGATGTTGGGGTCGCTGGGGTCTTCATCGTCGGCGAAGGGGCTGGCGAGGGTGGCCATGGGCGCGTCGGGGTCGTTGGCCAGGCCGGTGACGAGTTGATCGATTACGTCGGGTTCGATCTCAGGTTCGTCGCCCTGGACGTTGAGGATAATGGCGTCATCGTCCGGCGGCGGGTCGATCGCTTGAACCGCCTCGGCCAGCCGGCTGGTGCCGTTGGGGTGGTCCGTCCTTGTCATGACCGCTTCGCCACCGAATGCCAGTACCGCGTCGTAGATACGCTGATCGTCTGTCGCGACGACGACCCTGCCGACGGTCTGTGCCTTGTGTGCCTGTTCGACGACGTGTTGGATCAGCGGTTTACCGGTCTTATCCGCCAACGGCTTGCCGGGAAACCTTGTGGACCCAAAGCGGGCGGGGATGATGGCGGTGGCTTCTTGCATACGGTAGCATCCCGGTGGGGCAACCGGGAACGGGTCGTGGGTGTCCAAGGGGGCGACCGGGGGTCGGCGAGGCGTCAGCCGCCGCTGTTTCTTAGCTCGTCCATCACCTTCTTAGCCTCGTCCATACGCTCACGGATATCACGGAAGTTGATGTCGGCCTGGAAGATGGTTGACGCGATCTGCTGAGCCTCCTTGGCGTGTTCGATGTCCCGATTCTTGCTCGCCAGCTTGAGGTGCGCTTCCATCTTCAGGTAGCGCAGGTCCTTGGCCAGCCGATCGTCGGGGATCTTGTGGGCCTCGATACCCAGAGCCAGTGTGTCGACCGCCTCGTCGAGGTAGTCCTTGTGGATGTAGCACCGCCCGAGGAGTTCGTGGGACACGGCCCGGCGCTTGGGATCGGCCTTGGCCTGCTGGAACGCGCCGATGGCGTCGTCGTATCGCTGTGCCGCAAACAGACGTCGGCCCAATTCGTAACGCAGCCCCATGTCGGTCGGGTAGTTCTTGCAGCGGTCGGTGAATTCCTGCAACTCAAACGCGAGCTGCTTGGCCTTGCCCGCCTCGAATTTCTTGACCATCTCCAGGTCGCCGGGGTCTTTATCGATCCGGGCCTTGATCTGGCGCAACACCCGGTTGAACTGCTTCATCTGGATGTCGCCCATGCGGACGCGCTGGCGGTACTGCCCGGTCTCTTCCCAGGATTTCTGCAACAGGGCGATCGCTTCTCTCTCGCTCTCGGCGGTCTCACGCTGGACCAGCGCGTCGACCAGTTTCTGCATCTTGGTGAGGTCCTGTGGGTCTTCTTCGTACTCGGCACGCCGCCGGGCGATGATGTCATCCGCGTCAGACCCGGATTTACGGATCTGGTCTTCCTGTTGCAAAGCCGCCTGTCCATCGGAGTCCTTGAGGTTCTTTCGGAAGTCGCCATCCCCACCTGTGCCGAATTTCTTCTCCGACATCATCTGCTCGGCCTGGAGGTCTTTGAGCTCCGAGAGCAGCCTGCTGTCATTGGGGTTCATCGCCGCAGCCTTACGGCATGCCTCGACCGCTTTGTCGTAGCGGTCCAACCTCACGAACAGGTCCTTGGCTTGTAAATATTTTTTCTGGCTGGGCTTTTTCTGTTGGCCGATCATCGGCAGCCAGATCTCA
>JAJDCT010000300.1 GCA_029260695.1 Phycisphaeraceae bacterium | reverse complement strand
GTGCGGATACCGGCGACAACATCTTCGCCTTGAGCGTTGATCAGGAATTCGCCGTAGAACTCGTTCTTGCCGGTCGAGGGGTCACGGGTGAAGGCCACGCCGGTGCCGCAGTCGTCGCCCATGTTCCCAAAGACCATGGTCTGGATATTAACCGCGGTCCCCTTGAGCCCGGCGATCTCCTGGATCTGGCGGTAACGGATCGCACGGGGCGCGTTCCAACTGCTGAACACCGCTTCGATCGCCAATTCGAGCTGCTCGAACGGGTCCTGCGGGAAAGCCCGGCCGGCGTGTTTCTTGATCGCCTTCTTGTAGGCTTCGCAGAGCTTGATCAAACCTTCCAGGTTGACATCGTTGTCATCCTTGACCCCCTGCTGCTTCTTGATCTTGTCGAACTCGGCTTCAAAGTAGTGGTGGTCGACGCCCATGACGACGTCGCCGTACATGTTGATCAGTCGGCGGTAGGCGTCGTAGGCAAACCGCTTGTGACCGGAGGCCCGCGCCAGACCGGTGACGGCCTGATCGTTCAGGCCCAGGTTCAAGACGGTGTCCATCATGCCGGGCATGGACACGGCGGCACCTGAGCGGACCGAGACCAGCAGCGCGTTCGCGGAGTCGCCGAACTTCTTGCCGCTCTCCTTTTCAAGCATGGTGATGGCCTTGTGGGCCTGGTCCATCAGCCCCTTGGGCATCTTCTTGCCTTGCTGATAGTACTGATCGCAGCACTCGGTGGTGACCGTGAACCCGGGAGGGACCGGCAGGCCGATCGAGGTCATCTCAGCGAGGTTGGCACCCTTGCCGCCGATCAACTGCTTCATCGTGCTGTTGCCGTCTGTCCGGAGTTTGCCGAAGTAATAGACCATCTTTTGATTGCCGCCACGGGCGGGGGTCTTCTTGGATGAGCGCTTCTTGGTCTTTGCAGCCATGGTGGTAATCCTGGGTCTTTCTCTAGGCGGGTAGCGGTGAGTAGGGATTGAATGACGATCCGTGGCGGTTTCGGGGGGCACCAAGGGTCCGCAACGCTTTTAGGCGGCAGCGGTGGTCGGTGGGTTCCGAACCGATTCGGGGGGTATTGTCCGCCAAACACCATCAATGACGGATCGGCGGACCCGGATGGCTTCGACCGGAGCCGAAAACCATGTTAAGACGGTCGATTCTAGTGATTGTCTGGTTAGCGTCAATCCACCACGCACGGCTCCGATGAGAACCGGACCCACCGTGGGAAGCAGTTAAGTTGACGTGTTAGGCCCGGGGCACACGATCTCCGCAGGGCTCAAGTGCCCTACCGCTGGATAAACACCAGCACCTCGCCGGTGAACACTTTTTCAAGCGTGTTCCATGAGATATGTGACGCACCGTCGACCGGGTCCTGGATCTGGACCTTGTCATCGGTAGCGCCTGTGATCGTCACCATGTGCAGGCGGGTCGGCTCGTACCGCAGCGGGGTGACGATCGGAAATGGCATATGACGCAGCTCTCTGGGCTGCACCTGCAATAGCTCGACATCGTACGACGTCTGCTCCAGACGTTGCTTGAGCCCGTGCATGGCCCGGAGTGTGGTCGAGCCCGTGCCGGGACGGGTTTGGGTGAGCTTGGCCATCTGCTGCTCACTGGTCGGTATGCCCAAGTGGTCCAGGGCCTGGGCACACGCCGCGGGGACACAGGAGTACTCCTGACTCTGCATGACGGGCTCGTCGCTGACCGTCTCGGCGAAGCCGTGCTCGGGGGTGGACTGGAGCATCCACAGCCCGCCATTGATAAAGAAGATTGTGCCGAACATCACAGCCCATGAGATCACACGCTTCTGCCGAGGTATCCGCGCCCTTGACCATGCCACACCCAGAAGCAGCATGAAGAAGGGGACGCTCCCGATGCCTTCGATCTGCGTGAGGACCGGCAGCGGGATCAGCTTCACCGCGACCGCGGGATGATACGACAGCCAACACCACAGGCCCATGCAGGCCAGCCCGCCAATTAAAACCGAGCGTGCCGAGGCGACGGACCGTCTGCCCAGGTAATACCCCCCCGCCCAGGCGAGCGTGGATATCGAGGCGATCGAGATAAACCAGCCGATGGTCGGATGCAAAATGAGCCGCCGATAGAGGGCGGAGCGATCAGAAGAGCCGTCGCCGCCGGGTGACCTGACATACCGGGCCCGATCTAGCATGGCCCTGACTGTATTAGGTCGGCGCGATCATCTGGTGGATTCCCCCCACCCACGGTGTAACCCAGCACGGACATGCCACCCCACCGGTATATACGACATAAACCGCACAACCAGCGCACTGCACCGCCGCTGCGATGTTTAAACATAGGTCGGTTCGGTGCCCAGTGGCTTTAGCACAGAGGCGCTTCGGCTGTCAGTATCAGGGGAAAAGGTCTGTGGGGATCGGCTTGAGTTTGCCGTCGCGGTCGATGCAGACCAGTGTGGTCTGGCCGGTCGCCAGCAGCTCGTTTCCGCGTCGGACTTCATAAGCGTGTTCGACCTTGACACCCGCCGACGGGCTGGCTTCACAGATGATCGTAAGCTCGTCGTCGTATTTCGCTGGCTTGTGATACCGAAGGCTCATCCGGGCCACGACGAACATCACGCCCGCTGCTTCCAGGTCACGGTATGCGTTGCCGCGTTGGCGTAGCAGGTCCGTCCTGGCGATCTCAAACCACACCGGGTACACCGTGTGGTGCGCGACATTCATCGGGTCGCACTCGACGTAACGCACACGCACCGGCACCTCGATATGTCGGTGATCTTCTTGGCAACTTTCGTTCATGCTCATCTCTTGTCTACCTGGCCAAATAAATATCAATCCAGAACAATTGGAAATCACGCGACCAACGCCCCACCGCCGCTACTTATCTCGGATCGATGGATAATCAAGCAGCGCCTTGTGCTTGGTCGCCTGTTCGATCGGCTGGGTCTGGTGCTCAAGGTGCCCCCACGACCCGAACTTCCCGGGCTTGCCGACATCGTTGAACGCGACGAAGAGGTCGCCTCCGGCCTGCTCAAAGACCCGCATGTTCAGCAGGTATAGTCCGTACATCCGCGGATGAGATTGGGCCTGGATCAACACATCGTAGTACGGCAACCCTTCGTCGCCATTAGCGCTGAGGTGCTGGCCCGCCTCGTAGCTTACAAGCCGGATCGGTCGGTCAAGTTTGTCGGACCACTCGCGGGTCAGTTGGCCGTGCCGGTTATACCAGTCGCGGTTGCTGTCACGGATGTTCTGCTCGCAGAGGTCGAGGATCTGGCCAGCCGAACTGGTATGTGTGAGTCTTTTGCCTTGTTTGCGTGTGATCCCGAAGTAGGCCGACGGCGCGACCGCGTCGAACTCCCCGTTTAGCCGGGGCAGCAGCTTCTGGGCGATCCAGGGGTTCTGCAACTGCACCGCCGCGACACGCACCAGCCTATGGGAAGCGTCGTCCCCAAAGACTTCCGACCAGATCGAAAATGTCTTGCGGCAGCGCTCGGCCCAGGTGTCGAAGAACTCATCGGAGAATGTGTCGCCCCCGCTAAGTTGACGGACATAGTCGTGCTGTTGGAACTGGGTGTTCCAGACCTCGTTGGAATACTCAAGGTACACCTTGGCGTCCGGGTGCAGCCGATCTCGGACCAGCTCGGCGTACCGACGGATGTAATCGTCGTCGGCCTTGTGTGGGATGCATAACCAGGGGTCCGCGCCCAACTCATTGCTCAACGCGATCATGTATTCGATCGCGACCCCGCCCTTCCCGACCTGGGTCACACGACCCTTGCGTGTCCGACCGGCCCAGCCTTTATGCCCCGAGTTATTTGTGTTCGCCCAGTCCATGAACCGGATCACCTTGAACGCTGAAAGCCCGCTGTGAAATTCCGGCTGGAACGGCGAGATGCGCGTCTCGTGTTCAACCCGTATCAGGCTCACGTCTGCGACGTTGCCGTCCTTACGCATGTCGACGCCCTGCTCGCCTGAGGTGATGGTGACTTGGGCGCTGTTCGAGCCGGTCGGTTGGGCCTTGGCATCCCCGCCAAAACGGATCGACCCGCTGCCGGACCATGTGCAGAGGTACAGCCCCGGTGGCGCGTAGCCGGTCTTGAAGATGTGACCCCGGCCGTCCTTCCGCCAGGCGTCGCTCTGAAGCATCAAATCGGTGAAGACCCAGGCCCGGCTGTAGTAGGTCACGTCGGCCAGGTTCATACCCAGAAACGGTTTCTTCACCGGTTTGTCGTGCTTCTGAGAAACCGTGGGTTCATCATCCGTTGGCGGGGTCTCTCCGGGAGACGAACCCGCTGGACCGTTGGCCCCTTCCGCCGAGGGTTGGCTTTGATCGGCAGCGGTCAGATCCGGGGTGGATGATGCAGGGGCTTGAGGCGGGTCTGTGGGTGACGACATCGCCAGCATGTGCCCAAGCAAGTGATGGACAGCCTTGGCCTCCGAACGTGACAGGCTTAGCTCGCGCTGAGTGCTGACCATCTCAAGATGGACACCGCCTGCCGGTGCTTCGGCGATCTCCCCAAATGCGATGGGCTCGTCCACAGCGGGATCATCCGCAGCCACCGAGTACCGCGTGACCGGGTGTGTCCCGACTTCCACTACTCCGGCCAGCAAGCTCGGGCTGGCCACGGCGAAGAATCCAAGCAGACTTAAAAGCCCAAGTATCCCAGGTATCCGTCGATTCATCTGTATCCCTCGAATGCGATTTGTGACCATGATCGAGTCTGCCAAAGTTAATCCGCCCTCTATCCTTGGCCGACGCGACGGGTCTGTGCGCACATACCTGGTTCTTGATCACGCCGGGCTGTGTCTAACGGCTGGTATAGCCAAGCCTAACATTTTTCGCCGGGCAGTCACGGGTATCATCGAAACACGGCCTATCCTGTGCGCACAAAATAATTGATCTGACAGGCATAGCGTATAATCGGATCATGTCAGAGGCACCTCGTGAAAAGCCCATGGCCGGTCAGGATCAAACCGACTCCGGCCGGGTTGAGCCCTACCACGGCCCCGCGGGCGGCTGGGGCTCACTCAAGGCCGGCATCGGGCATATCCTTAATCAGGGCGGCGCACTCGGCACGGCCTCGGCTCTACTACGCGTGAACCAGCCCGACGGGTTCGATTGCCCCGGCTGTGCCTGGCCCGAACCCCCGGAACCGGGGACGTTCGAGTTCTGCGAGAACGGCATCAAAGCCATCGCCTGGGAAACAACACCCAAACAAGTGGATCGCGGTTTCTTTGCCAAGCACAATGTGTCGTTCTTATCTCAGCAGTCCGACCATTGGCTCGAAAACCACGGCCGACTGACCGAGCCGATGCGGTACAACCGGGATACGGACCACTACGAACCGGCGCCATGGGAGTCGGTCTTTGCTCTGCTAGGCGAACGGCTTAACGCGCTGGATAATCCCAACCGTGCGGTTTTCTACACCTCGGGCCGAACCTCCAATGAAGCTGCGTTCCTCTACCAGTTGTTTGTCCGAAAGCTGGGGACCAACAACCTCCCGGACTGCTCGAACATGTGTCACGAGTCGTCCGGCGTGGCGATGACTCAGGCGATCGGTACGGGCAAGGGAACGGTCACGATCCGGGATTTCGAGTTGGCTGACTGCATCCTGGTGATCGGTCAGAACCCCGGAACGAACCACCCACGTATGCTGACCGAGTTGCAGAAGGCCGCCCAGCGCGGCGCTAAGATCATCACGATCAACCCGCTTAAGGAACGCGGCCTGGAAAGGTTCAAGCACCCCCAGCACCCAATCGAGATGCTCTCACCCACCGGCGGAACCGCGATTACTTCCATGTACCTCCAGCCCGTAATCGGTGGTGATCTCGCGGCGATCAAGGGTATCTGCAAGTGTCTAGTCGAGATGGAGAGCGGGTTCGATGGAGGGATACTCGACCATGTTTTCATTACTGAGCACACTGCAGGTTATGGCGCTTTCATAGACGACTTGCGGGCCACCTCATGGGAGCAGATCGAATGTCAGTCCGGGTTGTCACAACAACAAATCTCCGAAGTCGCCGAGGTGTACACCAAGTCCCGGCGTGTGATCGCCTGCTGGGCGATGGGGTTGACCCAACACAAGCACGCGGTCCCGACGATCCAGATGATTGTGAACCTGTTGTTGTTGCGTGGCAACATCGGCAAAGACGGGGCCGGCGCATGTCCGGTCAGGGGTCATTCCAACGTCCAGGGCGACCGCACGATGGGGATCACCGAACAGCCCGCCCCCGCTTTCCTTGATAGCCTGGGCGAAGTCTTTGGTTTTGAGCCTCCCCGTGAGTCCGGCTACAACACGGTCGAATCGATCCGGGCCATGTCAGAGGGCAAGGTCGATGTCTTTTTCGCGATGGGCGGGAACTTCGCGGCCGCCTCACCGGACACCGCCCACACCTACGGTGCATTAGAAAAGTGCGGGCTGACCGTGCATGTCTCCACCAAGCTCAATCGTTCGCACACGGTCGTCGGCTCAGACGCTTTGATCCTGCCGTGCCTTGGCAGAACCGAGTCGGATGTTTCTGACGCCGGCCCACAATCGGTGACGGTGGAGGATTCGATGTCACAGGTCCACGCTTCAACGGGTAAACGTAAGCCGGCGTCCCCGATGCTGCTTTCTGAACCTGCGATCATTGCCCGCCTCGCACGAGCCACGTTCCCGGGTGACGCCACCGGCTGGGAAGGCTTCGAGGCAAACTACAGCCTGATCCGCGACAAGATCGCCGAGGTGCTGCCCGATCTGTTCCAAGGCTTCAACGAACGCGTCAAACACCCCGGCGGGTTCTACCTGGGCAACCCGGCCGGTGACCGCAAATGGAGTACGGCAAGCGGCAAAGCGGAATTCACCGTTGCGGCGATCCCAGACCTCACTCTGACAGTCGGCCAGCTACGTCTGATGACCCTGCGCTCACACGACCAGTACAACACCACCGTCTACAGCCACAACGACAGATATCGAGGTGTAGCCGGGACGCGACGAGTGATCTTCATGCACCCGGACGACATCACGGAGCTGACGCTTCACGGTGGACAAACCGTTAGCATCGAAAGCCACTTTGCGGACGGGGTTCAGCGCAGTGTCAAGGGGTTCCGTGTCGTGTCCTACGACATCCCACGGGGCTGTGCCGCGGGGTATTTCCCGGAGCTGAATCCGCTGGTGTCGGTCAAC
>JAJDCT010000299.1 GCA_029260695.1 Phycisphaeraceae bacterium | reverse complement strand
ACCTGCTCGTACTGCAACGCCCCGAACCCACCCCGCCCGTCTTCGTTCCCTTCGTAACGAGCCGCGGGCACCGCCACGATATGACTGATCGCTCCCGTATCAGGATCTACGTGCTGCACGTTGTGTGGCCGATACGCGAACGGCGCAGCCACCTTGCTAGGCGCCCACAGATTATTCAACTGCACCCACTGATTGCTCGGGATCGCCGGGTTGATCTGGTCCGCCTTGTTCGGCGCAAACAGATTCGACGCATTCGTATGCGGATACCCCTGCGTCGCACGCTCAAGATGGATCGAGTCCACGATCGACCACTCGATCCCCTCCGCCACCAGTGCCGGGATGATCCGCGAACTGAACGCCGTCTCCGGCGGGAACATCCCCTTGCTGAACGGCACGCCCGGCCCCCACGTCTGCTCATGCACACGCTTCTGCAGCTAGATCTGCATCGTGATGTCCCGCGTATCCAACAACGGCATCAGCGGGTGATTAAAACCAAAGTTCACCATGTCAAGACGCGGGTTGCCCAACGATGTGTCCCACTGCGCCGCCTGCTTGTACCCCGCCTCCCAATTATTCCACTGCCCCCCGTTCACACCCGCCGCCTCCAACGTGTTGAGGTTCTGAATCAATGATCCGGAAAACGAAACCTGCGCCCCTAAATGCGACAACGCCAACCCCGACTGGATCGCGTCCTTTGGCCAACTGGTATATGGCCCCAACCTCTGATTGTGCACGTCCGTCACGCTGAACGAAAACGCCCCCGACGCATCCGTCTGCAGCACGTTCTCACCAGGCCGATACTGCGGCTGATGCATGTGCCACATGAACCCAACGTTCATCGTCTCCTGAGCCGACGCCCGCTGAACCACCCCCCGCACCCCCGGTGCCCCCCCAATAGCCACAACACACATCACAACAATAACTCGGCCCAATGACATGCAACACCTCCCAACAGCCAATTTAACCGGTTAAACAACCGCCCCGATTGTACCACGGCCCAACCGGAAGTAAATAGAATAGCCAGCATCCCTCCCGTACCGCATGAAAATAGAGACCCATGGCCCACACCCTGAAAGTCATCACCGACGCCCGACGTTGCACCCTCTGCGCCAAAGACCTCCCCACACCCCCGCGCCCGCTCCTGCAAGGGAGTAAGCAATCGCGCATCATGATCATCGGCCAGGCCCCCGGCTCCGTCGCTAACCAAACCGGCATCCCCTGGGACGACAAGTCAGGCCAACGCCTCCGCGAATGGCTCAACATCACCGACGATCAATTCTACAACCCCGACCTGATCGCCCTGGTCCCCATGGGCTTGTGCTACCCCGGCACCCGGCCCTCCGGGGGGAAATCCGGGAAAGCTTCCGGGGGTGGCGACCTCGCACCCCTACCCATCTGCGCCCCCACCTGGCATCCCAAACTCATCAAGGCCATGCCCCACATCCAACTCACCGTCCTCATCGGCCGCTACGCCCTGGACCACTACCTCCCCAAGCAATACAAAACCATCACCGCCGCCGTCCAGGACCATAAAAAGCTGCTGCCATCTCAGATCGCCCTCCCCCACCCCTCACCACGCAATAATATCTGGCTTAAAAAGAATCAGTGGTTCGAAAAGCAGACGCTGCCGGCGCTACAAAGACGCCTGCGCGGCGGGCTGAACGCATAAACCGGCAACCAAGCATATTTTCTTGCAGTACTTGCCCGCCTGCAGGTATCATGCTGCGCATGTTCCAGATTTTTGTCTCATCACGATCGACATTTTTACGATCACTGGATCGCCTGCAATAGCCGACCCTTTCCCTGAGTCTTTTTCCGACTACGAACCGTTCTGCAATGATGCGCTTGCAAAACTCGGGAGCTACATTTGATAGCAGGAACATTCCCATTTGGTGAACCTGTACATGATCTCGCCCAACTGGACCGATCCCCGAAGCGTGCGTTCGTGCTGGGTGTGTATGCCAGCGCAGTGCATGCCAGATGGATCGGTGCAAACGGAGAACAGAAGGCCGCCGCCCTGGCTGTAGCCAGCGAACCGGAGATATTCTGGCGAGGCGACGGAGTAGAGAAAATCCTAACCCGCATCCCCATTCCAGAAGAGGCAGGGACACTGGTTCCCGCCGCCTCCATGTACAATGGACCGTCGGGCATCGCACTCGATCAGCGATTCATTGAACCACTGGGACTGACCCGAGAGGACGCATGGCTTTGCGATCTGGTGCCTCGCAGTTGTATGAACTCGAAGCAGAAGAAAGCCCTTGATCGCGAATACATCCCGTTGATGGAGCCGTGCCACCTACCCAAGCCGTCCATCCCCATCGTTCCCAGCCAACTGGCTGACGACCAACGCAGGCAGGACATCTTGGAAGAGATCAGGGAGTCAAAGGCTGACATACTAATCCTATTGGGCGACAAGCCGATTCAGTGGTTCCTGTGGCATTTTGATGACCGATGGAAGAGGCTTGGGGATTTCGGAGAAACCGAGGAGGATTATGGCAGGCTGCATAAGGCCAAGTTGGACGACATAAACATTGAAGTGCTGCCCCTAGCTCATCCCAGGCAGGTAGCAGCACTTGGTACTCATTCGCCGAAGTGGTTTGAGTTACATCAGCACTGGGTCGGGGAAGTGGCTTCTTCTCTCATCCCACAGGCTTAGCGTGACAGGCATAGGAAAGTTTAAGGATCGCGAGTCGATCCCAACTAGCCCCCCGCCCCCTGCTTTTCTCGTAGCCCACACCCGCTTGGTCCAGCCACAACAACACACCAAAATCACAAGCCGGTTATCCGGAGGGCAAAGACGATGGAGCGTTACAGATGCTCACCACCCGACGGTCGGGTATCCTATTGGGCTTCAACCAAGGAGCCTCATGTTGTACAAAGGCGAGAAGTTCAACAGCATCAGCCACGTCGTCGGCGCCGCCCTGGCGTTAGCGGGGTTGGCGGTGCTGGTGGTGCTGGCGTCCTTGAAGGCGGACCCGTGGAAGATCGTCAGCTTCGGCGTGTACGGCACGACGCTGGTGCTGCTGTACACCTGCTCGGCCCTGTACCACAGCTTCAAGGGCAAGGCCAAGGACATCTTCCGCAAGCTCGACCACTGCATGATCTACCTATTGATCGCCGGGACGTACACGCCGATCACGCTGGTGACGCTGCGCGAGAACCATACGGCGTGGGCGTGGTCGATCTTCGGGGTGGTGTGGGCGTTGGCGGTCTTTGGGATCGTGTGGGACACGGTTCAAAGAAAAGGCGCACGGATCTTGCCGGTTTTGATTTATCTTTTGATGGGTTGGCTGATCGTGATCGCGCTCAAGCCGATGAGCCAGGAATTGCCGCCCGGGGGTTTTGGCTTGCTGATCGCCGGGGGGTTGGCGTACACCCTGGGCGTGATCTTCTACGCGATGGACACCCGCATCCGACACTTCCACGGCGTCTGGCACCTGTTCGTCCTGGCCGGCAGCATCTGCCATTTCCTGGCCGTGCTCTTGTATATCCTGTGAACGGCCCCCGGATGGCACGAAGGCGCGAAGATCGAGGAATCAGGCGGGGATCAAGGAGGATGAACGATAAACCACCACACGTCCCGAAACCCCAATCCCTAACCTCCAACACCAACGCCGCCATGCCATCACGAACCCTCCCCATCCTGCTCGCCGCTGTCGTAGCGCTGCTCGCCGGCTGCAACACCGCACCGACCCACACCTCGCTTGCCCCGCCGTATGATTCGGCAGATGCGGCGCGTGCGGAGGTGTTGATGCCGCTGCCGATCCCCAACAGAGAATCCGGGGTGGTGCGGGTGACGGATAACGAGGGCCTAGAGCACGAGGTGGGCCGCTCGACCCAGCCGGTGGGACCGGGCGAACGGCCGTGGAAAGAGAATCCTCCGGCGACTGATATATACCCGGGGGCGGGGGCGGAGGTCTGGCGGATGAGTGTCGCGGGGTTCTGGGTGGTGGACGTGATGCGCGAGCCGACCGGCGGAGTGTCGATCCTGCGCGAGGTCGAGTCCGCGGAGTCTCGGCGTGTGGAATACGACCCGCCGTTGCCGCTGCTGCCCGCCTCCTTAACCATCGACAGCCCGGTCGAATATGTCGGCCAAGTGCGTGTGTACGACCACAACAGCGGGGCGCTGCAATCACGGGGCACCTGCACCGCAACGTATCGCCTGCTGGGCAGCAAACAAATAGCGTTGCCCGGCAGGGAGGTCAGGGCCGCCATGGTGCAGACCGTTCGGCGGTTAGACCTGCCATTAGTGCAAGTCGATATCCACATCCTCGCGGCCTATGTGCCCGGCGAGGGCTCGGTGGCGTGGCAGACCCGCCGAGACATCAAGCTATTGGGCGTGGTGCCTGTCACCCGTGAACACCGGGTCGTGCGGGTGAGGTAACGGGTAGGGCTGTGGATTAGGGGTCGGGTTTGCGGAGCCAGGACCGGGCGACCGTGAATGGCTACCCGCAATCCGTGGGGTTATCGGACATCTCCTGGCGAGTCGAAGTTAAGTCCGCCACCTGTTTACACGATAACCGTTAGAGGATGTGGGACTATCCCAAAGTGGAGGCCAAGGATGTCATCTAACGTGGTACGCCTGATCTGCCCAAACCTAAAGTGCCGTAAGATCCTTTCGGTGCCGGATACTGCGCGTGGTAAGAAAGTGCGTTGCCGTGGCTGCGGGATGCGGGTGCAGATCCCAAGCAAGGAAACGGTCCCCACCACGCCTCCGCCCGACGAATCTGCCGAATGATAGGCCCGTCCGCCGAATGATCGCGGCGAGGGAATGTCCCCTGAGGAACATTCGGCGAGACGCAATTCCCAGGGCACACACGGCGACACACGCCTTGCATGTGACATCCGAAGGCTCCGAGCCTACCCCATCATCATCTATCGTCGTTAAGCTTTTGCGGTGCCGGTGTACCGAATGGGTTCGGCGTATCAGGCGGGGCTATCTGTGTCTGGGATTTCCAGTTCGGTAAGCCGTTCGAGCGCGGCGAGCGGGTCTTCCTCGTCCGCCGGATCGGTGTGATTCGAGATCGTGTCGCCCTGGCTGTCGGACCCGGCCCCGCCCATCTCTGCAAGCAGATCGCTGGGGAGGATCCCCGAATCGCTCAGCCCCTCGGCCGACTCGACCAGAGATCGCACCGGCTCGATCACCTTGGGCATACCATCCACCACGACCGTAAACACGACCGGCCCCACCACCACCTCGTCACCCGCAGAAAGCACCGCCTCCTGCACCCGGATACTATTGTGGAACGTCCCGTTGCTCGAGCCCACGTCACGCAGCTTCACCTGGCCGTCCTCGACCTTCAGCTCGCAGTGCTGACGCGACACACTGGACAGCGGGATCCGCAGGTCGCAGGTATTCTTTCGGCCTATGACAAACCCCTCAGGCTTGATGGGAAATTCCCGCCTGGTGTTGTCGGCCTTGAACATGACCAACGTAACTTCCATCCATAAACCCCACTAGCCCGGAAAACTGTAAATCAAGCCGTTGCAAGAGTGTAACCCCCCTACCCACGCGATTCAAGCCCCACCTCAGGCCGACCCGACAGACCCACCCCAGGTCCATGGGCTCTACCTGCATGTCCCCTTCTGCTTCCACAAATGCCATTACTGCGACTTCTACAGCCTCGTCGAGCCCAAAGGCAAGCCCGACCGCCAGGAACAATTCACCGACGCCCTTACCGCCGAAATCAACCACCAGGCCAAGTCCTACCGCCTCAAACCCACGACGATATTCGTCGGCGGAGGCACCCCCACACTCCTCCGCCCGGACCTCTGGGCCAGGCTCCTCAACGCCATGCGCAGCGCCGGGGTCCTGGATAGCACCACCGAGTTCACCGTCGAAGCCAACCCCGAAACCGTCACACCCGAACTGATGGCTGTCTTATCTGCCGGGGGCGTCAACCGCGTGTCGCTCGGTGCCCAATCATTCAACCTCGACCAGCTCAAGACACTCGAACGCTGGCACGACCCCGACACCGTCCCCAAGGCCGTCGCCATGGTGCGCGATGCCGGCATCACCAACTTCAACCTCGATCTGATCTTCGCCATCCCGGGCCAAACGATCGACCTGCTGGACAAAGACCTCGACGCAGCACTCGCGCTTAAACCAACACACCTCTCCTGCTACAGCCTCATCTTCGAACCCAACACCCCGCTGACTCAGAAGATGAAGATGGGACGGATCAGCCCCGTTGGCGAAGACCTCGAAAAGCAGATGTACAACCACGTCCTGCATCGCCTCGAAGACGAAGGCTTCGAGCACTACGAAGTCAGTAATTGGGCAAAGCGGGTATCGGGTGTCGGAGATCGCGTATCGGCAGCACACAACGCCGTCCCTAAGCGCAACGAAGGGACGGGTAATTCGCAACAATCAGCACTCAGCAATCAGCCCTCAGACCTCTCCCCGCCGCACGCTTCCTCCACCGATACCCGATACCCGACACCCGATACCCGACCCAACCTCTGCCAACACAACATGGCCTACTGGACCAACCAGAACTGGCTGGGCCTGGGCCCCGCCGCCGCCAGCCACATCGCAGGCACCCGTTGGAAAATTGAACCCCACCTGGGCCGATACCTCGCCGGCTCCCCTACCCCGCCCACCACAGACCACGAGCAGCTCCCTCCACGACAACGCATCGGCGAACAGATCATGCTCGGCCTACGCCTCCGCGAAGGCCTCCAACTCGGCTGGGTCAAACAAAACATCCCCCCCAACGACCCGCGCAACAACACCATCGACGAGATGATCCAACTCAACCTCCTCGAACGCACCGACACCCACCTGCGACTCACCCGCAATGGCCTCTTCCTCGCCGACAGCGTGATCGCCAAGCTGCTTTGATGCCCGCCTAAAATTGGCCCTTTATCTACTCAGTCCTCAACAAATCCTTGCTTGAGAACCAGCGGAGCGGTAAAATCCAAGTGATTCCAGGGACAGGCATCGCACATTTCTCAAAAGGGGGCCGCCGATGTGTCGATCCCACCTTACCGTTGCCACCTTAGCCATCACCCTATTGGCCACGGCACCTCAACACACACATGCCCAGCTCGTCAGTGATGTCTCCGGAGCCATCAATATTCAGCTAGACCCTTTTTTCGGTACCCATCCGGGTACACTCGAACCAACAACCAGCCAGATTGAAGTCATACCGATCGGCTTCGATAACGTAAGTGCATCAATCGACGGCCCCGGGTTCTACTCCACCGGTGGGATCAGCGAGATCAATTACACCTACGCGTCGGATGCGCCGGGTGAGGCCCTATTCGATATGTACTCGTTCGTGGAATCGCTCGACGGGGATAACGGCGGCGGTGGGCGGGCGTCGATTGAATTCGACGTCACGGTCAATGCACCCATCCGCTATCGGTTCCAGGCCGATGCGATCGGTATAGTCTTAGAGTATGTAGTAGCTTTCAATGGCCAAGGGGCTAACGCTAATTATGATCCGGGCACGGGTCTCTTTGGCGGATCGTTCCCCCCGATCTTTCATTATGACAACCCTTTGCCCGATGGCTGGGACACCTATGTCGATGAAGGATGGCTGCCCGCGGACACCTACTCAATCAAAGTCTTTGCACGTTCGTTTCTCCACCAGCTCAGTGCCGGCAGCACCGAAGGCACCGCCAGCCTGCACATCCAACTGCTCGGCGATGCCAACCTCGACGGCTTCGTCGGCATGGAAGACCTCAACGCCGTCCTCTCAAACTGGAACGAAACAACCCCCGCCGATACCCCACTGATCGGCGACCTCAACTCAGACGGTTTCATCGGGATCGAAGACCTCAACAGGGTCCTGTCCAGTTGGAATACAGACGTGCGCCCACCCTCGGCACCGGTACCCATCCCCGAGCCGACCTCCGCCTGCGTCCTGATCGCCACCGGCCTGGCTTTGACTCGCAGAGGATCGCGGGTTCGGCACTGATCCACTCAGCCCGGATACCACCCCGCCGCAAGCCAGCCAAGCACCAGCCCAACCGCTACAGGAATAAATCTTCGCAACTTCCGTGGGAGCTTCATGGTAAAAATAAACCTATAGTTGATAGATTCAACGCCCTTCGGGACCACCTTAAACAACTCAACCCGTATTCACTCCAACCGCTGGCTAGAGGCTAGAGCGGTTTAACTTTAACCGTAGCCAGTGAGGTTTAGCCGCCGCGGCCACGCGGCGTTCTCTCCGCCTAAAACGACCCCCTGAACCGCTATCGCAGTGCTACGGACAAGGTGAATCTGCTCTGATCGCTAATAGCCCGCTTCTACCGGCTCTTGCGTTTCCGCTGCTTGGTTTTGCCGCCCGTATCCGACTTGCGATCACGCGCCTGCGCGGCTCGGCGTTGGCGCCGTGTCATCTGTTCGCTGCCGTCACGCGCACCGGCCCGGTCCGCTGCGGCCCGGTCGGCCTGCTGCTGCGCTGTACCCTCAGACCCCGCCTGCCCCCCCGCCTGCGCAGACTTCCCGGGAGCGGGGCCGCCCGCACCAACCGCTGGACGCGCCTCGTCGTGCTTGGCCTCCTGACCCTGATACACGTCACGCGCCTGCACGTTCGCCGTCAACCTCGCTCGGAAAATCAATTCCGTGACCCGGTCACGCACCGCCTTCTGCATCTCACCGAACTGACGCGAACCCTCGCGCTTGTACTCGATCCGCGGGTCCTTCTCCGCAAAACTCCGCAGGCTGATCGAAT
>JAJDCT010000298.1 GCA_029260695.1 Phycisphaeraceae bacterium | reverse complement strand
TATGAAGCGGCCGAAGAAGCCCACCGTACGCTCCAGGCCGAACTCGATCAGCGGGCATCGAACGAATCCGAGCAAGGCGAACGGTCCGAAGAACTCCAACAGGCCACCAAGCGTCTCCAGGAACAGCAGGCCGAGCTTTCCGGGCAGCAGCAGACCCTGGAACAACAGCGCACCGAAGGCGAGCAGGCTCAGAAGGCGATTGAAAACCAGCGTCGCGAATTGGACGAGCAGAAGTCGATCCTTAGTGAGCTGCAATCGGATCTTGAGTCACGTGAATCAGCCCTGTCTGAGCGGATCAGCAAGGCAGAGGAGCTCGACAAGAATGCCCATGCCGCTGACGCAGACCTGACCAAGCGCATCGGGGAGTTGGAATCTCAGCGCGACCAGGCCAAAGAACAAATTGCCAAACTCCAAGCCGAGCACGGTGAACTGACAGGCAAGAACGGCCAGTTGCAGACCCAACTCGAGGAGCTGCAATCACAAGACCAGGACCTCGCGCCCAAGCTCGCCGACCTCGAGAAGCGCGAGTCCGACCTCAAAGATAAATTAACCACCTTCCAACAGACGCTCCAGCAGGGCAAGGACCAGCTCGTAACCGAACGCGAAAAGTTAAAACTACAAGAGCAGGACCTAAGCAAGCAGGCCCAGGAATTCGAGAAGGAGAAGAACAAAATCCTCGGCCGGGCCGAGGCGTTGCAAGAAGCCGACGATAAGATCGCACGCCGCCGTGAAAAACTACTCAGCGCTAAAGAGTCGCTCCGCAAACGTTCACAGAAGATCCAAGAGGAAGAAAAACGGGTCGCCTCAAGCAGCGCGCAGTATGCCGGGCTGAACAAAGAACGCCAGATGCTCGTCGAGGTCAAGAAGTTCCTGGAGGTCTCCGAGGCCGAGATGATCCAGCGGTGGTCCACCAACAAAGCCACCTCATTGATCATCGGCGCGGTCATCGCGATGATCTGTCTCGCCGGCTTCAGCTATGCCGTGGGCAAACAGGTCTCGGACCCGACCTGGCAAGGGTCCATGGCCATCGAGATCGCAACACCAGCGGGCAAGGAGCTACCCTCGGCCGGTGCCTGGCATTCCACGACCAGGCAGACCGTCCTAAGCGAGCCCGTCCTTAAAGAGACACTCGTTCAACTTGAGCAGCGCGGCCTCCGCCTGTTCACCAACACCGCGGCCCTCTCCGAACACCTCGGCTCAAGCCTGGACATCTCAGGCAAACCCGGGCAGATCGAGTTGACCTACCGCTCCACCGAAAAAGACCGGCCCGTACCCGTGCTCGAATCCCTGGGACGGGCGGTCGTCGGATTCAAACTCGCACAGGACCGCGTCAATAACCGCCAGGACACCGTTAAGATCCTACGGGCCGCGAAACGCCAATCCGAACCCGTCGGCGACGACAGCCTCAAAGTCAGTGGTGTCACCTTTACCATCCTGATGTGTCTCGCCATCTTTGCATGGATCGTCATGCGGATCTGGCTAAGACGAACCCAAAAGATGTTCGGCATCGAGCACGCCAGCGACCTGGATACCCTGGACGCCCCCGCCACCTGGTCTCCTCCAGGCGCCGGCCCAGCCGAGTAACGCCGCAGTTTCACCCCCTCTTCACATAAACACGACGCTTACCCCCACAAGCCCAATACGGACCGAGGGCATCATGTGCTTGAGTGTTTTTAATGACGGCCATGGCATGGCGCTAACGCATTGCAGCCCCTCCGAAGCGTTACAAATAACGGGTTGATCCGCTAAGTTAATTATTCAACGTAACTTATGGTACATCGCACAAGGCTGGTGACCCATCTGCCCTACTAATCTGACCCTACCCGGTCCTGCGGAAAATGAGCGTCTCGGACCCTCTGAGCCCTTAGCCATAGCTGCCGACCGATGGCCCCTCTTTCCCCCCTCGAAAGTTGACAGCCACGCCCCACTGGATACACTGGTCGATTCGATTATCCAACCGCTTACTGACGGACATAAACCGATGAATCGGCAGACTTTCCACGCTAAAAATAACGAAGTCCCCCAGGTTTGGCATCACATCGATGCCACCGACCAGGTGCTCGGCCGCATGGCCACACGCATCGCGGTCATCCTCATGGGTAAGAACAAGCCCGAGTACACACCCCATCATGATGTGGGTGACTTCGTGGTTATCACCAATGCCGAGAAGATCACGCTCACCGGCAACAAGCTCGACCAGAAGCTCTACCGCACCTTCTCCGGCCACCCAAGTGGTCAGAAGACCAAGACCTACCGGCAGATGATCGACCAGAAGCCGGAGCTTCTGATTGAGGCCGCGGTCCGCCGGATGCTGCCTAAGAACAAGCTCGCCTCGGCGATGCTCAAGAAGCTGAAGGTCTACGCCGGCCCCGATCACCCGCACTCGGCGCAGGACCCCCAGACCCTGGAACTGCAATCGGCCTGACATAACTTAAAATACCCCGCTTTTCAGGGGTTTTGACGGACGCCTAGAAACAGACCCGAAACTCTGACACCGCACCGAGACGCACACAACGATGACTGAATCCGACCCCCCCGTCGCTGTTGCCGAAACACCCGTAGTTGAAGCCCCTTCTGCTGCGGCACCCAAAGCCGAAGCCCCGGTACAGGCCCGCCCACTCGGCGAGGCCGCCAAGCCCGACAAGGGTGGCTTCGTCTGGGGCACAGGGCGACGCAAGTCCTCCGTCGCACGCGTCCGCATCAAGCCCGGCGATGGCAAGTTCATCGTGAACAAGCGCGACGTCAACGAGTACTTCTCGGAGCTTCAGCACAAGGCCGCCTGCCACAAGCCACTGGAAGTCACCGACACGCTCGGCAAGTTGGACATCCACGTCAACTGCCACGGCGGCGGGATCACCGGCCAGGCCGAGGCCATCCTGCTGGGAGTCGCCCGGGCCTTGAAAGGCTATGACCCGACCCTGGAAGCCACCCTCCGCGGCAACAACCTGCTGACCCGTGACCCCCGCCAGGTCGAGCGGCAGAAGCCAGGCCAGCCCGGTGCCCGCAAGCGCTTCCAGTTCTCCAAACGCTAAACCGGCAACACCCATACCAGACAACCAGGACCCACAGGCTCAGGCTTGTGGGTTTTTTCATACCCGGTGCTTGCTTTCAAACAATTGTTTGATACATTTGTTTTTCAACCCCGATTCTGCCAAAGGAGCACCCCGTGAACAAGAAGAAAGCCCCTTCTTACCGACGAAGCCTGAGCTTTACATCCATGGACGACCTTCTGGCAGACGTCCAGGCCCTGGCGGCTTGCGGGGCTCAAGCCAGCGGAGGCTGGACCGCCGGGCAGGTGATCTGGCATGTCGCAGCCGTAATCGATGCCTCCGTCGAGGGGGTCAACTTCACCTTGCCGTTGCCCATGAGGATCCTGGGACGTCTGATCCGCAGCCGCTCGCTGAAGAAAGGGATCCCCGCGGGGGTCATCAAGATCCCGCCTCAGGCACAGGCCGAGTTTGCCCCGTCGCCCGATGTGACATTTCAGACCGCTGTCGACCTGCTGACCTCGGCCATCCAGAAAGCCAAACAGCGCCGGATGTCGGCGGTCAGCCCGGTCTTCGGCAAGCTCAGCCACGAACAGTGGGTCCAGCTACACTGTCGCCACGCCGAGATGCACTTCAGTTTCTTATCACCCGTCAGCCAGCCCCATGACGCGAATCACGCCCAAAACAACGGGAGCAGCGGGAGCAGCGTGCGACACGCATCGGCGACTGCTTGACGCCGCCGTCGCCATCTTCGCCGAGCGCGGGTTCCGCCGGACGACCGTCCGTGATATCTGTGAAGCCGCCGACGCAAACGTCGCCGCGGTGAACTATCACTTCGGCAACAAAGCGGCCCTCTACGACGCGGCCTTCGACCACGCACGGGCAAAGTCCAACGAAGCCAACCCGTTCGTGCAGATGGACGAGGCCAGAGACTTCCACGCCGACCAACCCGCCCAGCGGAGGCTGTACCTCTTTATCCGCACGATGCTCGAACACCAGTTCCGCAACGGCGACCCCACCGACCTGACCCGGTTGATGACGCACGAGATGATGCAACCCACCCCCGCCTTGGACCACCTGATCGAAGTTTCGGTCAGGCGGGTCTACGGCGGGCTGATCCAGATCATCCTGGACCTGATGCCCCGGGGCGCAACCGAGAAACAGGCCCGTGCTTACGCCATGAGCGTCAGCGCCCAGTGCCACTTCCACCACCTCGCCCTGCCGATGATCCAACGACTGGAACCCACGCAACGCTACACACCCAAAGCGTTAGACGAGTTAGCCGGCCACATCCACCGGTTTACCCTCGCAGCGATCCACGGGTCCGACCCCAAAGGATCGAAACGCCAGTCAGGGTCCACAACTTCGATTTGATACGGATTCTGCTTGATTCATGGGTGGCAGTGTTTCCCTCAGCCCCCGGCTTTACCGGGGGATCGCCCTGATGATGGGCACGAGTTTTAATCGTGATCCGTATAAGACGGGATCGAATCCATCGCCCCGGCCTTCGCCACACACAACGCCGCGGCGGTGGCGGCGGTCTTTAGACAGGCTTCGACAGGGTCACCGGCCGCTCGTCGGGCGAGGTAGTAGCCGATGAAGGTGTCGCCGGCGGCGGTGGTGTCAATGACGTTGGTTTTGATTGCCGGTTGGTGGATAGCTTCGCCGGGGCCGGCGTAGAGGGCGCCCTGTCCGCCGAGGGTGACGATGACTTCGCCGCCGGTTAACTCGATCAGCTTGGGCAACATCTCCCAGGGGTTGGCTTCGCCGCAGAGCGCTTCGCCCTCGGTTTCATTCACGATCAGCAACGAGACTTTGTTCAGTGGCCAGTCGTGGACTTCGGCTGTCATCGGCGCGGGGTTCAGGCAGACGGGCAGGCCGCGGTCGGCTGCGGCGGTGATGAGTGTGGGGACGTGGTTGATCTCGTTTTGTAAAAGCAGCAGGTCGCCTTTGCCGAAGCCGGCTAAGGCCAGGTCGATCTGGTTGGGGGTGATCGTCTGGTTTGCTCCGCCGTGCAGGAGGATAGCGTTTTCGCCGGCACCATCGACCTGGATCACGGCGTGGCCTGTCCTGACGTCCGGGTCCACTTCGATCAGGGACACATCGACGCCGGCTTGATTAAGCTTATCCAGCAGCCACCGGCCATCTTCGCCGACTCGGCCTGCGTGTGACACATCCGCCCCGGCACGGGCCAGCGCAACCGACTGATTCGCACCCTTGCCCCCGGCGTAAACATCGAGCGACCGACCGGAGATGGTTTCACCGGGGCGTACGATGTGGTCGACGCGGTGGACGTGGTCGATGTTCAGTGAGCCGAAGTTGAGGATGCGCATGGGGAGGGAGGATTGGGAGTTAGGAGTTGGGGAACCCCGCGCTTCGGGACGGGCTATGGGTTTTGTCTACAGCATCAGATACGTCAGTGCGGGGAGCACAACCATGAGCAACACAGCAGACCCGCAGCCCGCAGCGCTCTTGGGCTCAATCGGCTGCCAGTCTGCGGCTTCTCGGTAGGCCCGGTCACCGCTGGCGAACGATTCAAAGGCGGCTATAACATCCTCGGCCGAAAGTTCTTTAGTCGTGGCGAGGTACTGCTCGTCGGTCTGGCTGTCTCGGTACTCCAACACCAACCCGGCGGTGCCCCCGGCGACCTGCATAAACGAAGTATCATCCAGCGTCAGGATCGCGAAATCCGTCTTGAGATCGGCGACGGCCCGGACCGCTTCACTGATCGTGAAGTCGTCGATCGAATCGTAATCCCGGTCGGCGGTTTCAAGACGCATAGGCATGTGGTCCTTCAGGGTTGCTCGGCTGGCGGGACTTCTGCCCGTCCTACTTTTTTACGGATCGCCTCGAAGAACCGTTCGTCCCCGTCATTATCGCTGGAGACGGGGAAGGAGATCGGCGTGCCGTCCTTCAGGTCAAGATAGATCTGGCTGTCGGTGATGAACGAGGTGTCTCGCGCCAGGTTCAGGCCCTCGATCTGGTCGAACTCGATCACTGTCAACGGGTCGCCGTTGGCGTACTCGCTGTAGATCACGATGCGCTGATCGCTGATCGCTGATGAAGTAGAAGCCGTTGCGGATGTCCGACAGCGCGTCGGAGTAGAAGTAGAGGATTGTCTCGTCGGCCTCCAAAGCGCCGACGTCCCGCGCGGTGTCGACAAAATTGGCGGGGACTTCGTTGCCGGTGTAGACGCCGGTGTCGGGCCCGACCGATCCGATGTAAAAGACCCACCCGACACACCCCACACAGGGGAGAACCACCACTGCCATCAATACAATGATCAGCCAATCCCACCAGGGCATGCCGCGCCTGGCCGGGTGGTGGCCGTCGCTCGGATAGCGTTGGTCCATATCGTGGGTCCCGAATTGGTCAGGCATGTACCCGGCTCCTGTAGATGGGGAAGGCGTTAACAGGTTACTTGGATAGATGGCTCGCGGCAACGATGAGACGTGCATCGCTCTCGGTGGTGGCTTGAGCTGATTCCTACGGGGACAAGCGTTTCACTTGCCGGTGCGGACACGCCAGACATAAGCGCGACCGGCGCCTTTGACCCGCATAAGGCCGATCTCGTCTTCGAGTCGCCGCGTCCAGGTCGGGCAAGGACGTTCGTATGGCAGGTGGAGACGCTGCTTGAGTTGCATCCACGTCAGCCCATCGGGCTGTTGGTGCAACGCCCGTCCGATTGCATCTCTAAACTCGGCGTACCGCACTACGACCTCCCGAGGAGTTGTGGCACGATTCGATGGGGTCAGACGTCCAGGTTCTTCACGTCCAGCGCGTGGTCTTCGATGTATTTACGCCGGGGCTCGACCTCTTCGCCCATCAGGATGCTGAAAAGTTTTTCGGCCTCGCTGGCGGCGTCCCAGGTGACACGCAGGAGCACGCGGTCGGCGGGGTTCATCGTGGTCTCCCAGAGCTGCTCGGCGTCCATCTCACCCAGGCCCTTGAAGCGTTTGATTTCCATGCCGTGCTTGCCGTGGTCCAACACGGCGGCGACGACGTCGGCGAGGTTGACCACGGGTACGACATGGGGCTCACCCTTGCCGTCGTCCGCTCGCAGTTCAAAGCGTGTTGGGCCCTGCACACCGGTGACCGACTCGGTTTGCTTGAGGTCGTAGTCGTCGATCGACAGCCCCAGGCCGCTGAGTATTTTGAACAGGCGTTCGAGCTCTTTGACCTCGTGCAGTTCTTTGCGTGTGGCGAGGCGGGGCCCGGTCTGACTCTGGCCTGCGACCTGTGCCTGACCGGCTTCGCCGATGACCTTGTCCATGTCGGGGTCGGTCTCAGACAGGCCGTGCTTAGCGCGGAATGCGTCTTCATCCTGCTCGGCCCAGAAGAAGTGGTCACCGGTGACGCCGTTGCTGTTTTCGGTCGGGGGGACGTGCAGATGGATACGTGGTAGCCGGCCTTCGTGGTCGCCGCCGCGCTGATCCAGGAGCTGCTTAAACGTCAGGCCCCTGCGCTCCACAACAGAGATCAGGTCCTGCATGTGTTCAAGGGCCTGCATCGCCTCAATGAGTTGCTCGCCGGAGAGCTTGACCTCTTCGGTCCGGTCGTCGTTGAAGACGATCAGTTCGGTGTCGGTCGTGCCCAGGCTGCTAAGCAGCGTGCGCATCCGTTTTTCGTTTAGGACGAACTCGCTCTTCTTGCCGCGTGAGACCTGGTACAGCGGGGGCTGTGCGATGTAGATGCGTCCCTGGCGGATCAGCTCGGGCATCTGTCGGAAGAAGAAGGTCAGCAGGAGCGTGCGTATGTGGCTGCCGTCGACGTCGGCGTCTGTCATGATGATGACCTTGCCGTAGCGCAGCTTTTCGATGTTGAAGTCGTCTGTGCCGATGCCGCAATTAAGCGCCTGGATGATGATGCGGATTTCTTCGAAGCCGAGGATCTTGTCGAGGCGTGCTTTTTCGACGTTGAGGATCTTGCCCTTCAGCGGGAGGATGGCCTGGGTGTTGTGGTCGCGGCCGCCCTTGGCGCTACCGCCGGCGGAGTCGCCTTCGACGAGGTAGATTTCGGACTCTTCGACGTCTTTGCTGGTGCAGTCGTAGAGCTTGCCGGGGAGCCCGCCGGAATCCAGCGCGCCCTTTCGGCGTGTCAGCTCACGGGCCTTGCGTGCCGCCTCGCGCGCCTGGGCGGCCATGATCCCCTTCAAGCAGATCCGCTTGGCGTCCTGGGGGTGCTCCTCAAGCCAGGCGCTTAGCTGTTGGCCGACGGAGGTGTTGACGAAAGATTCGACCTCGGCGTTGCCGAGCTTGGTCTTGGTCTGACCCTCGAACTGGGGCTCGGCGACTTTGACGGAAACGATAGCGGCGAGGCCTTCACGGAGGTCGTCACCGCTGGGGGGTGCGTCGTTCTTGAGGATGTTGCTGTTGCGGGCGTAGGTGTTGAGGCTG
>JAJDCT010000297.1 GCA_029260695.1 Phycisphaeraceae bacterium | reverse complement strand
CTGAGTTGGCGCTGGTGTCTTATCCGTAAAGCGTGCCGGGTCAAGCTCCAATGCCCGCAGCAATGCGCCTTGCATCTGCACCATCCCCGCCCCACTTCGGGCAAGCGGCTCGGCGAAGCTGCGCAGGTCGGCCTCGGCCCGGTCCAGCCAGGCAACGTCACCGGTCAATTCGTAGAGGTCAAGTTGGTTATGGATCATCCGGCCGTTGGCGCTGGGGACCGCGCCGTCATAGGAGCCGCGGACCCGCACGAACAGGTCACGCTGGTCCGCGAGGGTGTCGTAGTAGCCGCCCGACTCGGCGGCGAACCGCTCGACGGCTGCGAGTGTGTATTGCTGTGCCAGGCTCAACCACTTGGGTTCATCGGGTTGTGCCTGGTGCAGAGCAATCAGGCCGTGAACGAACCATGCGTAGTCTTCGAGGAAGCCTGGGATCTTCGCCTCTTGGTGACGCATGGTGCGGTAGAGCCCGCCGTCGTCGGTGGCCATGTGCGAGATCAAAGCGTCGGCCGCACGCTGGGCGGCGTCGATATAGGTCGGCTCATCCAGGACTCGGCCCGCGTCGGCCAGCGCGGCGATCATCATCCCGTTCCAACTCAGCAGCACCTTGTCGTCGGTGCCGGGCTGGTCACGTTGATCTCGTACGGCCTTGAGATCCTGGTTGATCTGCCGGCGTTTTTCCAGCAGGGCCGACATCTCGCTACCGATCTCGGCATTAAGCGTTGCCAACGGGGCAGGCAGGTAAAGCACGTTGGCGGGCTCGGCGTCGTCTGCATGAGGGTCCTGGAAATTCGTGCCCCGATCCAGGCCATACATTTTGACCGCCAAGTCGGCGAGCGCGGGATCGCTGATCGCGGTTCGGACCTGGTCGTCGGTCCAGATGTAGTTCCCGCCCTCGCGTGCATTCACCTCGGCGTCCTGGGCGGACCAGAACGCACCGGTGGGGTCCGTCATCTCACGCAAAACGTAATCGCAGGTTTTGCGTATGACACGCCCGTACAGCGCGGCGCTTGCGTCAGTCGGCTTCTTGTCGATCACCCGCGCATATAGCTCGACGAGTTGGGCGTTGTCGTAAAGCATTTTCTCGAAATGCGGGACGAGCCAACGCTCATCGGTCGAGTATCGGTGGAACCCTCCACCGACCTGGTCGTACATCCCGCCACGTGCCATCTGGTCGAGTGTGTGGCTGATGACCTGCCAGAGGGGATCGACGGGGTTGTTCTGATAGACCTCCATAAGGAAGTCGAGGTAAGCGGGCTGAGGGAACTTCGGTGCGCCGCCGAAGCCGCCGTGCTCGCGGTCGTACATATTCAGGAGTTGATCGGTGGCGGCCTGGACCCTCTTGGCGTCGACCGGGCCGGGCTCGCCTTGTTTTAGCAGCGTCTCACTGACGGCCGAGGCGAGTTTGTCCGCCTGCTGGATGACTTCGTTGCGTTGTTCGTGCCAGGCGCGAGACAAGCCGTCGAGGACTTGGGGGAAACCGGGTCGGCCGTGCTGTGGCGTCGGGGGGATGTAGGTGCCCGCCCAGAAGGGCTTGAGCCCGGGGTCGTCGTCGCCCGCTGCGCCAGGGGGTGTCAGGAAGACACTCATCGGCCAACCGCCGGAGCCGGTCATCAGTTGCGTCGCCATCATGTAGATGTCGTCGACGTCCGGGCGCTCTTCACGGTCGACCTTGATGCAGACGAACAGCTCGTTCATCTGCGCCGCGATTTGCGGGTCTTCAAAGACCTGCCGCTCCATGACGTGGCACCAGTAGCAGGTTGAGTAGCCCACGCTCAGGAAGATCGGTACACCGCGCTTGCGTGCCTCATCGAAAGCGGCTTGCCCCCAGGGGTGCCAGTCGACGGGGTTGTGCGCGTGCTGCAAGAGGTACGGGCTGGTCTGGTCCACAAGGTTATTGGTGAACCGCCAGGAGCCGTCATCGTTTTTGAGTTTGTCGGCGTGGGGGTGCACGTCGTTTGCTGCGTGGCTTGTCATGGTGATCCATCCGGCGGTCAACAGCAGCAAGCAAAGCACACCGAGCTGGAGCCGTCGCCTCATATCAGCAGCAGCCCTGGGTTGAGCAGCATTCGCCGGTGCTCTCGACGGGGACGTTGGCGTGGTACCCCCGGCCCTTGGTGGTCTTGGGGTCACGGATGGCGTTGAGGTGGCAATCGTAAGGCGTGGCCTGCTCCATCGGGACTTCGTTCATCGGTTGAATCCCCGCGAACTGCCCTGCGTAAGGGCCGTTGGGGTCGGTCAACAATTTAAATGTCTTGTCGCAGACAGCCATGCGCTGGCCGCGATAGTAGGTGTGGCCGTCGTCGTCCTGGATCTGTTTCCACGGGCCGAGGTAAACGGCGGCCTGGTTGCGGTCCATGCACGGGCCCTGCTTGCCTTTGTAGGCACGGATGGTGACGGAGCGGAACTCGACGCCGTCGATCGTCTGCCAGGGCGCTTCTTCGCGCTTAAGCAGGTCGATGCCGTGGAACCCGGCCTGCTCGAACATCTGCGGGAACTCGGCCTCACCGAAGGCGCCGGAGATGCAGCCGCTCCACAGGTCAGGATCGTCGAGGATCTTCTGCGTTGGAGGTTCATCGCAAACAATATCGGAGATCACCGCCCTGCCGCCGCGCTTGAGCACACGGAATATCTCGGCGAAGAGCTTGCGCTTCTCGGCGGGGGCGACCAGGTTCAAGACACAGTTAGACACCACAACGTCAACCGAATTATCGGGGATCATGGGCTCGTCGCGCCGCAGCCGATCGCACTCGGCCTCGAACGCGGAGAGGCTGGCGGTGTCGGTCACGGGTTTGGTTTTCAGCCAGGCCTCGGCCTTATCCAGGTTAAGGGCCATGTCCTGGATCTTGCCCTTGAAGAAGGAGACGTTGTCGTGGCCGATCTTCTGGGCCATCTCCGGCTGGTACTTGCGGGCCAGAGAGAGCATCTCGTCGTTGACGTCCACGCCGATCACCCGGCCTGACGCGCCGACTTTCTGTGAGAGGATGTAGCAGATCTTCCCGCCGCCGGAGCCCAGGTCCAGGACGGTCTCGCCTTCGCCGACGTGCTCGGAGGGGTCGCCGCAGCCGTAGTCGCGCTCGATGATCTCTTGGGGGAGTATCTTCAAAAACGAGGTGTCGTAAGCGGTCGGGCAGCACAGCGCCGCTTCGCGCTGATTGGCACCGGCGCCGTAGCGGTCCTTGACGACCTGCTCGACATTGAATCCGACCTGTGCGGCGACCGCGGCGCTGCCTTGCTGGTCACCGTTTCCGTTATACGAGTCACTCATGCCTTGAAGTCCTTAAACCCACGTTCATTTCCATGTAATACCGTCCCGCCCCGTCTTGTCACAGACCAATCATAGCCGGGCCGGGGCTACCCGCCCAGTATGCGCCAGGTGATGCCCGCCAGGACGGCCGCGACCGGGAGGGTGGTGACCCAGGCGGCCAGGATCCTGCTGATTGTGCCTAAATGCGCCCTGCGGTTGACCATGCCGATCCCGAACAGGCTGCCACAACTGACGTGTGTGGTGCTGACCGGCATCCCCAGCTTCGAGGCGAAGATAACCAGCCCGGCGGTGACGAAGTTGGCGGTGAAGGCCTGGCCGTCATTCATCTCTGTGATCCCGTAGCTCATGGTCTTCGCCACGCGCTTCACCGCCAGGACGCCCCCCAG
>JAJDCT010000296.1 GCA_029260695.1 Phycisphaeraceae bacterium | reverse complement strand
ACCTCGTCCGTGCCTGGCACGGCAGCCTCGAGCTCCGGACCATGCTCGATCGCTTGCTCGGCCGACTCCGCCAGCATCGCGTCGATCTGATCGATCGATACCGCACTTTCCGGCTCGGCAGACTCCGTAGCTGGCGGAGGCGCTGACTCTTCTGAAGCGGACGGCTGTGCCTCTGCAGCCGGTACCGGTTGGGGTTCGGCTGCCGCCGCAACTTCCTCTGCCTGGACAGGTTGGGGAGCTTGCTCAGCCGCTTCGGTTGCGGGATCTTCGGCCGAGATCGCATTTGCACCTTTGTTCTGCACATCATCCAGCAGCCCCTGGATCTGGCTCGCTAAATCGTCTTCACTGAATGCCGCGACCGGTTCGGGCTTGACTTCTTCGACAGACGGTTCGGGTACGACCGCGGAAGCTGCTTCTGCCGGGGCGTCCAGCGTATGCGGTTCACTCGCCTCGGGCTCATCGGTCGCCGCTTCGATGGTGCTATCGATCTGTTGGTCCAGCAGGTCAGACGCCATCGAAGCAATCGTCTCGAGGTCCAGACCCTTGCCTATCCCCGCTGGCTCCGCGGTGTCACCGCTTTCCTCAGCCGGGTCGATGCCGGCTTGATCGGAGGTGTCAGAACCCTCGGCCGCCGGTTCGGGTTTGGCGACATCGGCCGCGATCTGCGCGGCGATCATGTCGATATCGGGTTCAGGCGCTGCGACAACCGGTTCGGGCTCGGGCTCTACCGACTCAGCTGCAACAGGCTCGGGCTCGGCCGCTACCGGCTCCGCTGCAACGGGTTCAGCAACTACCGGCACATCCGGCGGATTCTTCCGCAGGTCCGCCGGCACGGTCTCCGGGTCGACCTCCTCGAGCTGATCCAACAACTGATCTAGCTGCGCCTCCAGGTCCAGATCCTGCGGGCTTGCTGCGTCTTCGGGTTGTTCAGGCGTGTCAACCAACTTCGGGTCTCGTCCTCAAGATTGGCCGTGCCGCGATGGATATGCCATCATGCGACCGGCCCGGTTTACCTAACCCCTACACCCCGATTTATCGACGCACACAGGGCCCGACTCAAGCCCAAGTCCATCGGATCATCCAAGGGATTATTCATGCCTCCACCCGGCCAGACGCCCCCGATACACAGCCCGCACAGGTTTTTCTGCCCCACGCTACCCAAACCAGCGGGCCCCGACGGCCCTGTAGGCAGCCCCATCCCGGCAGGGGAATCCGAGACAGTATCCCTAGGCTTATCCGGGGCCACATCCGGGGGTGTTGTATCGGACTTGCGGTATACCCTGGACCGTCAGGAATCCAACCACGCACGCAACGCCCTGCGCTTATCGGTCGGCGACACCATCGAATTATTCGACGGCCAAGGCACACTCGCACACGCCTCAATCGAAAGCTACGACGCCGGCCACGCGCTCTGCCGTATCTCTCACACCCAACACCTGCCCCCGATAACCCCGTCGATCACCGTCGCCTCAGCCGTCCCCAAAGGCCCCCGCGCCGACGCCATGGTCGCGCAACTCTCCCAACTCGGCGTCGACCGGTTCATCCCCCTGCAAGCCGAACACAGCGTCGCCGTCCCGCGCCCCGCCAAACTCGAACGCTTCGCCAAGTCGACCATCGAGTCCGCCAAACAGTGCCGCCGCCTTTGGCTGATGCACATCGAGCAACCACACACACCCGCCGAGGTCTTTGCTCAGGATAGTTACGACTTCAAACTCATCGCCAACCCCGCAAGCGACCCCTTGCCCAACCTCGCCGACCGCCTGCAAGCATCCGAACGTATCCTGGTCCTGGTCGGCCCGGAAGGCGGCTGGAGCCCCGCCGAACTCACCGCCGCAACCGCCGCCGGCTGCCTGAACTGGTCCATCGCTCCCAACATCCTGCGCATCGAGACCGCCGCCACCACCGCCGCCGCCATCCTGCGTTACCTCCGCATCGACTAGAGTGGTTTTATTTTAACCGTAGTGTGTGATGTTTAGCCGCCACGACCACGCGGCGTACTTCGGGCGTGGCCGCCTGGGCCAAACCGTTGTACAACGCTATAGATAAGGTGAAACCGGCCTAAGTCCACCGGCCGATGGAGCACTCGCTAACACCCTCGCCACCCATAGATATCCACCTATACCCTAGATCCCCCCGGGCCCTTCTACCGCTTGCGGTTTAGCGCCCCCGCGTCCATCTCATCCCTCCGCGATACCCCCCCCCGACATTCCGACATCCCGCGGTGTACCGCTACTTTATTCTGAGAGATCTACTCATCATAAGATAATATTTAGGCTAAATATTATCTTGTGATGAGGCGAAGTAAGCGTGAAAAGGTGTGCCCTCCCGCGGCTGGGCTCAGGCGGCTTGCCGTGGGTGGCTTTGTGAATCCGCTTCCGCCTTGCCCCTGCCTCATCCCGCGTTGCCGCACCACCCCGCCCCCGCTAAGCTGGCCTGATGCAACGACCCACACCCGAAAAACCCGACATCGACGAAAAAGGCGCACAAGGCCAGCGATCCGACACCCGCCTGTTCATCCAATTAATGTGCTTCGGCGGTTGCCGGGACTCCAAAGCCGCCGTCGAAACCGTCAAGCAGTCTGGCCTCCAGGCCGTCGTCTACGAAGACATCAACAACCCCTTCGGCGTCGGCGTGTTGACCATGAGCGAAGACCCCGACCACTTCGCGGGCCCCGTCCGCCAGCTGTACCAGCAGCGACCCTTCGCCGCGCTGCGACCCCTGCACGACCTCACCATGTTCGGCCGAACCTACTCCCTGGGCTACGAACACGACCTCAACGACACACTCTTCAAACGACCCCGACGCACCGCGCTGAACCCCGACTGGCCCTGGGCTATCTGGTACCCACTGCGACGCAGCGGCAAGTTCTCGCAACTCCCACCGGAAGAGCAACGCGAAATCCTCAAAGAGCACGGCACCATCGGTATGGCCTTCGGCTCGGCCGACTACGCCCACGACATCCGAGTCGCATGCCACGGCCTGGACCGCAACGACAACGACTTCGTCGTCGGACTCATGGGCAAAGACCTCCACCCGCTCTCAGCCATCGTCCAGGCCATGCGCAAAACCAAGCAAACCTCCCAATACCTCGAACGCCTCGGCCCATTCTTCATCGCCAAAGCCATCTGGCAATCAAAATACGAAGAAGCTTAGGCCCACTATATAAGGCCCCCAAAGCCCACCGATGACCCTGCCCGCGGGTTACCTTGGGGTCAAACGTAAACTTTTTCAAAGAATCCTAAATGACGAATCCTCAGCCCGCCCCATAAAATCCACCCGACACCCGACACCCGACACCCGACACCCGACACCCGACACCCGACACCCGACACCCGACACCCGACACCCGACA